>QQSJ01000099.1 GCA_003602635.1 Candidatus Poseidoniales archaeon | reverse complement strand
GGCAGACAGGTTGAGGGATGGGTCATCTCGGTGCAGATCAGCCATGCCGGGGCCTTTCTCGACGACGATGACGACCTGTGCAACCTCTGCGCCGCATCTGCGGATGCCGTCGATCACGGCCCGGAGCGTGCCTCCTGTGGACAGCACGTCGTCGACGATCAGCACACGTTCGCCAGGGCGGACGTCGTTGAGGTACATCGCTCCTTTCGAGTAACCTGTGCTTTGGTCCACAACCACCTCGCCCTCGAGCCCATAGGCTCGCTTTCGGGCGACGACCAACGGTCGGTCATGATGAACGGCCAAGGGGGCGGTCAACGGCAACCCCATGGCCTCGATGCCGAGGATCAAGTCGACGTCTGGCCACGACACCCTCGCTCCGATGAGTTCCACGATGGCCGAGAGCACGTCCCCATCAAGGCGAGGCACACCGTCCGTCACGGGGTGGACGAAGTATGGGTACCCTTCTTTCCAGACGATGGGGGCTGCCTCAAGCGACGCTCGAAGGCGTTGCATTGCGTCGTCCATGCGTTTGGCTGGCCCAGATGGGCCTTAGCCTTGGCTCACGCTTCTTGGAGGAATTCGATGTATTCGTCGGCCTCGAGCAAGGCATCATCGGCGTCCTCGTGGGGCTCGATGATGAGCACCCATCCGTTGTCGTAAGGAGAGTCGTTGATCGTCTCCGGGGTGCTCTCGAGCTCGCCGTTCACTTCGGTCACCCGGAGAGAGAAGGGGGAGGTGAACCGCAGCGCGTCGTACTCCGTGCGGACGGAGAAGAGCACGTCGCCTTCGCCGATTTCCTGACCCTGGTCTGGCAGGTTCACGCGAAGCACGGCGCCGGCATCGGCCAGCAAGAACTCGCTGATGCCGATCATCACCCGTTCGTCCTTGACGTCGTGGAACCACAGGTGGGCGTTCGAATAGCGGCGGTTGTGTGCGATGGTGAACTCGATGTCCTCCTCGTCCATATCGCCGCGTTCAAGACGCGGTATTTGAATGCCTCCAAAGCCGCCATCAGGGCTGGGCACATGCTTGAAGAGCCGACGTCCTGTGGTCAGGCCGGGTGAGCCAATGGACTTCCTCGAGAGCGATGAAAACGAGATGATTCGTGAAATGGTCCGCGACTTTGCCGAGTCGGTCTTGGCCCCGACCGCTGAGGCGCGGGACCGTGATCAGCGGCCGCCCGTCGAGGAATGGCAGGCCTTCCTCGAACTCGGCCTCCAAGGTGTGACGATTCCTGACGCGTACGGTGGAGCGAAGATGAACGACATCGCTGAGGCGATCATCGTCGAAGAGTTGGCTCGCGTCGACCCTTCCTTCGCCGTGATGTTCTGCGTCCACGTTGGGCTCTGTGCGATGACGATCAACCTCCACGGAACGGAGGAGCAGAAGCAGGCCTACCTTCCACGCCTCGCCGAAGGTGAAGTCGGTGCTTACTCCCTCAGCGAAGCCGGTGCCGGGACCGATGCTGCGGCCATGGGCTGCCGCGCCAAGTTGAGCGAAGACGGCACGCATTACCTCCTCAACGGCGAGAAGATGTGGGTCACGAACGGAGCGCAGGCCGGCATCTATGTCTTGTTTGCAAAGGACGTGGATCACCCTGATTTCGGCGTAAAAAAGCACGGCGGCACCACCGCGTTCATCGTCGAGCAGGCCTTCGAGGGCCTGACCGTTGGGAAGAAGGAGGACAAACTCGGGATTCGATCCTCCGACACCTGCACCCTTGTCCTGGAAGATTGCAAGGTTCCGGTGGCCAACGTCCTCAAGGGCGCAGGCAATGGATTCCCCATCGCCATGAACGCCCTGGACAACAGCCGCATTGGCATCGCTGCCCAAGCCCTGGGCATCGCCCAAGGCGCGTACGAGGCCGCCCTCAAGTACGCCCATGAGCGTGAAACCTTTGGCAAGCCCATCGTTGCTCACCAGATGATCACGGCCATTCTTGCCGACATGGCGACGCAAATCGATGCGGCGCGTCTGCTGGTCTACCGCGCCGCATGGGCCAAGGAGCATCACTACGAAGCCGACGGTCCACGCCACAGCAAGGAAGCCAGCATGGCGAAGCTCTTCGCCGGGGACACCGCCATGTGGGTCGCCGAACGTGCCATTCAGGTGCTCGGCGGATACGGTTACACGAAGGAATTCCCGGTTGAGCGCTTCTTCCGTGACGCCAAAATCACCCAAATCTACGAGGGGACGCAGGAGGTTCAACGCCTCGTCATCGCTCGGGCGCTGCGCTGATCACGCCAATCGGAAGACGGCCCGCGAAAGCCCACGGTTCCAGCCGTGGAGCGTGGCATGATGATCCACAAAGCGCAAATCGCTGGATGCTGAACTCGGGACTTGCAGGTCGACGTCGCCGAGGAGGGTGCCCACGGTCAGGGTCTGGCCGTCGCGCCAGCCTGCTTCTCCGAGCAACGTGGCTTTGTGCTCTTTGACGGTCCCCGCGATGTGGAACGTCTGTACGTTGGCGTCCACAATGGCTTGAATCTCATCGCCGCGAAGGTTCTGCCCAAAGGCGTCCAGCAGGCCTTCAAGGGAGCCTTGGGTCGTGGCCACGGGCGTGACCGGGCGAGGGACGGGTTGTGTCTGCACCGGTTCTGGGCGGACCGTTTCCTCCACCACAGGCGCGGGTGCTGGTTCAACCTCGGACACGGGGATAGTCACCGGCTCAGGTTGGGCCACTGGAGTAAGTTCAGGCAGGGGCTCAGGCGTGGGTTCAGGCTGCTCCACTTCGAGCAAGTGGGGAGGGACGTCCAGACCACGGTCGTTCGCCCAGGTCCACACTTCGGTGTTGGACAGCAAGCCGTCGCCGTCCGCGTCCATGGAGGTCATCAACAATTCCAGAACCCACTCTGGCGGGGCGTGGCCCGTGGTCCGCTGGACGACGTTGGAAAGATCGTCGACCTCAACAAAGCCACCGCGTGCGCGTAGCATGTCATCGATGGCTTCCATCGGCAACTCGCTCCTGGAAATCCAGGTGACGAAACCGTCCTCGATGGACGGCAGCCGGTCGATGACGTCGTTGTTGACGCCCTTTGCGCGGAGGGCTTCTGCTGCACGTTGTCGCGCAAGATTGACCACCGCGGCACGGACCATGCCATCAGAAGAAAGGGGTCTTGATTTGAAGGTGTGGCCGTATCAGGTCAGAGTTTTGGCCACGAATGGTCGTGTTGTTCCCAGGGCAGCCTGCAAAGCAGGTTCATCATGTCCTCCTTGCGCGAAACGTCGCGTTCGACTTGCAGGTAATGCAACCACGACTTCAGCCCCCCGAGGTGGGGGCCGTGAGCCACGCCGGTGGCTTGCATGATGCTGTGCCCGTCCAACAGAGGCGCGTGCACTCGCGCAGCAGGTGTGTTGGTCACAAGGTCCTGAACAGCTGCCCATCCACGGTTCGCGCCGAGGCCCTCAAGGGCCCCTGTCATCCGAAGCAGAACCTCGACGTCTTCGCCCCACCGATACCGCAACACGCGGACGTCACGAGCGGCCTTTGGAGGCGATGCTCGCAGGCCAGCGACCAAGCGCCGGACGCGATGCACCACGCGTTTGGGAGCCGTCAGGGAGCGCAAGACCTGTTCCACTTCAGGGCCGGTTTGATCGGACAACAGCATTGCCAAGCGTTCCTCTCCGCGACCGACTTCGCCTTGGAATGCGTCCAGTCCAGCGGCCGCAGGGTGGCGGTCCACGAGCAGGTTTTGCAAGACGCCGTCATCATGCATCAAGGTCAGGGCATGATCGGCCAGTGGTGCATCGAGCAGCCGTGAGAGTTCCCCCCACACGCGCTCAGCGGGGATGGTGGCAAGGCCTGATGCTCGGTGCGCCAGGGCGGTGCGCAATGGTCCGTCAATGTCCCACTTCCTGTGATGGGGTGGCGGGCTGGCTGCGAATCTATAGACGCGCAAGACCCGCAAGACGTCCTCCCTCAACCTGGCATCGGCTTCTCCGACGGCTCGGAGGCGTCCTGCACGAAGGTCCGTACGTCCGCCGTGAAGATCGACCAGACCACGGGTTGCAAGGTCGATCGCCATCGCGTTGATGGTCAGGTCCCTGCGGGCCACATCGAGCGCGATGTCGGTGACCATCTCGACGCCTTCTGGTCGCCGACCGTCGACGTAGGTGCCGTCGATGCGGAGCGTGGTGGCTTGGAACGGTTCCACTGCCCCGCTTGCCTTCAGCGTCACCGTTCCGAAGGCCGAACCGGTGTCAATGGCCATGGGGCCAAAGCCTTCGAGCATCACTGCGGGTTCAACGTCCACCGCCAAATCCACGTCGTGCGGAGCCCGGTCACGGTCGGCAAGCACGTCTCGGACGCACCCTCCGACCAACCACACGTTTGAGCCGAGGGCCTGCAATTTCCCGACCACTTCCTGAAGGCCGTCCGGAGCGGCCAACAAATCGTCAAGCCACGCTTCCACATGGGGGGGCAGGGTCGATGCCATGGCCCGTCCCTCTGCACCGGCCATGTCTGGTCCTTCTCCGGCTCGACATATCCTTATCGCACCGGACCGAGGGGGTGGCGTGCAACTTGGTCCCACCTTGGTCGACCTCAGCGAGCTTCACCCCCATGAAGCCACAAACCCAAACCGGGTCAAGAAAAGCGCGCACATGCACGTGCGCTGGGGCGCCATGCGCGCCCGTGTGGTGGTTGACGGCAAGGACCGCCTTGTGCTCGACGGGCATCACCGCTTGGCCGTCGCGCACCGTCTTGGGCTGCGTTGTGTCCCTGT
>QQSJ01000098.1 GCA_003602635.1 Candidatus Poseidoniales archaeon | reverse complement strand
GCAAAGGGAGGGGGGACGTAGATGACCGTCGCATCAGCGTCGGTGGCTTCGATGGCGTCACGAACGGAGTTCCAGACGGGGAAATCCCGCCCTTGCAACTCGACCGTCTGACCGCCCTTACCGGGGGTGCAGCCACCGACGATCACGGTGCCGTACTCCACCATCTTGTCCGCGTGGAAGCGCCCTTGGCGACCGGTGATGCCCTGCACGATGACCTTGGCGTCTTCGGGAATCCAGATCGCCATCAGGCCTCACCTCCGCCGATGAGGGCGACAATGCGTTCGGCGCCGTCCGCCAAATCGTCCGCAGGATGAATGTTGAGCGTGGAGGCAGCAAGGATGGCTTTGCCCTCTTCCACGTTGGTTCCGGCCAAACGAACCACGAGAGGCACGTCGAGCCCGAGGTTCTCGACGGCTGCGATGACGCCACGAGCGATGATGTCGCAGCGCATGATGCCACCGAAGATGTTCACCAAAATGCCCTTCACGTTGGGGTCTTCGAGGATGATGCTGAACGCCGTAGTGACCTGTTCCTCGTTGGCCCCTCCGCCCACGTCAAGGAAGTTCGCGGGTTCGCCGCCCTTGAGTTTGATGACGTCCATGGTGGCCATGGCCAACCCCGCGCCGTTGACCAAGCAACCGATGTTGCCGTCCAACTTCACGTACGAAAGGCCGGCTTCTGCAGCCCGAATCTCGGTTTCCTCTTCCTCGGAAAGGTCACGGATTTCGTCCCAGGCCGCAGCGTGGCGGAAACTCGCGTTTTCGTCGAAGCTGACCTTGGCGTCGAGGGCCACAATGCCGTCGTCCTCGGTGCGCACGAGCGGGTTGATCTCGACCATGGCACAATCGTTCTCGACAAAGCAGGTGTAGAGCGACCCAAGGGTGCGCCGGAAAGCCTTCGCAGCAGCACCAGAAAGACCCAGCGCGTCCGCAAGATCGCGCGACTGGAAGCCGAGGAGGCCAGCGCTTGGGTCAACGTGAATCCGGTGGATGAGTTCCGGCGTGGCTTCTGCAACTTCTTCAATGTCCATGCCGCCTTCCGTGGAAGCCATGACGAGGACCGACTTGGCCTCGCGGTCCACGAGGAGTGCGAGGTAGTACTCGTGCGCAATCGCGCAACCGGACTCCACGTACAGGTTCCGGACGAGCTTCCCTTCTTCTCCGGTTTGGATGGTGACCAGCACGTTGCCGAGGATGTTTGAGGCGTAGGTGCCGACCTCATCCCGGGAGAAGGCGATTTTGACCCCGCCTTCCATGACAAGGTCGCCCGTCTCAGGAGCGTACAGGTTCCCTTTGCCACGTCCGCCGGCGTGAATTTGGCTCTTGACGGCGACGACCTTGGAGCCAAGGCGGTCGTATGCGGCCAGCGCTTCGTCGGCGGTGGTGCAATGCACGCCCTCCAACACAGGTACGCCATAGCGCTTGAACATGGCTTTGCCTTGGTATTCGTGGATGTTCATGGGACTCCCGACCCGGGGTCAAGGTGGACCGTCCTTCAACACTCCGCATCGGCCCTTCATCGGTGGAGAAGCGTTTCAAGGTGAACGGCCTCCGAGTTTTGTGCAAGCAGTGGTCTTGGCAGGAGGGATAGGCTCACGCCTTCGCCCATGGACGGACACCGTCCCAAAGCCCCTGTTGCCCATGCTCGACCGTACCCTGCTTGAGCAAGTGGTCTGGGGGATGCCGGAAGGCGTGGTGGACGAAATCATCGTGGCCGGAGGCTACCGGGTCGACCAGATCACCAGCCACTTCTCGGCCAAGGAACAAGGCATCGACGTGACCATCGTCGAAGAGACGGAGCCGCTCGGGACTGGAGGCGCTTTGGGCAATTGCCGTGACGTGGTTTCTGGACGCTTTGCGTGCTTCAACGGTGACGTCATCACCTCCCTTCGAATGGAGGACCTCGTTGACCTGCATCAGCACAACGGCGGCATGGGAACACTCGCGTTGTGGGAGGTCGAAGACCCAACCCGGTTCGGCATTGTCGGGCTTGATTCAACCCAACGCGTCACTCAATTCAAGGAGAAGCCGAAGGCGTCGGAGGTCTTCTCCAACCTCATCAACGCTGGCTCATACCTCTTGGAAGAAGGCGTCTTCGACGTGATGCCATCAGGGAGCCATTCGTTGGAACGCGACGTCTTTCCCGCCCTCGCAGAGCGAGGAGAACTCAACGGCCTGCCCTTCGAGGGATACTTCATCGACGCAGGAACGCCTGCGTCCTGGAGCGACGGCGTCGAGGCGTGCATCGCGCACGGTCGCTTCAGCAGCGGCCGTGTAGTCGATGGCTCGTGGTGCGCCGAATCAGCGGCACCCATTGGCGCGCGCCATCATGGCTCGATGTTCGGACGCGGCATTTCTGCCCATGGAGCGACCGTCGAGCGTTCCACCTTGCTGGACGGCGTGACGGTCGGTGAAGGCAGCATCCTCAACGGCGTCCTGGCTGGACAAGGAGCCGTCGTTGGAGCCGGCTGTGTGCTCAGGGACGTCGTGCTTGGCCCGGGTGCCGTCGTCGAAGACGGCGAACGGCTGGTTGGCGAGCGACGTTCGGCCTCCTGAGGACGAAGCGCCTAAGCCCCCCGCCCGAATGGAGCCTCATGAGCGAACCTCTGGTCGTCGTGAACTGCAAAACCTACGCCTCGGCCTCCGGGCTCGCCGCGACCGCCTTGGTCGACGCCATGTCGACGGTGAACAGCGACGGCGTCCGCCTTGTCTTGGCCGTCTCCGCCTTTGACCTCGCTCCGCTGGCAAGCACCTACCCGAACCTCGAGTTCTGGGCGCAGCACCTCGACCCAGTCGGCCAAGGGTCCTTCACTGGATGGCTTGAGCCTGAAACAGCAATGGAGCGCGGGGCCAAAGGGACCCTGATCAACCACGCTGAGCACAAAGTCGAGACAGACCACGTGAAGCGCTTGCTGGATCAACTCGACGGGCGCATCGAAGCATGCGCCTGTGCGGCCGACGAAGCGGAAGCCAAGGCGCTTGCAGCCTGCGCACCGGCGATGATCGCCGTCGAACCACCGGAACTCATCGGCGGCGACGTTTCCGTCACCAGCGCAGACCCCGGCATTGTACGAGACACGGTGCGGTTGGTCAAGGACATCAACCCGGACATCATGGTGCTCTGCGGTGCCGGCGTCAAGACCGGCGACGACGTCAGCGCTGCCCTTCGTCTGGGAGCAGAAGGCGTGCTTCTCGCCAGCGGTGTGACGAAGGCGGCCGACCCAGCGGCCGTGCTTCAGGATCTTTTGGACGGTGCAAGGCGAGCCTGAGCAAGGCCGCTCGGCGGGTCCACCCCGGGGCAACTCGCTTCAAACGGGCATTGCCTGCAATGAACGTGCGAAGCAGCCAGCGGCAGCGAGACCAACCCATGCCGGCTCCAGCGCCGCCGAAGCGCCGCCATCGCACGTCGGTCATGGTCGAGCAGAGACTCGGCCGCTGATTCAAGATCGGGCGTCACGAAGACCATGCGATGGATCCAGGCTCCGCCGAACCAGCGCATCACCGTCACCGTGCGATCGAGCCCAGTTGGCCAACCGTATGCAGCCCACCGGAGGCTCAACGCAGCCTCAAGGTCTTCCACAGCACCACGGCCACGGCCTTGACGAAGCAGCACGGCACGTGGTGAAGCACCACCCATGACAAGATTCGGAGCGGCCCAAAGGCGCCCTCCGTCGTCTTCCACCGAACGGAGGGCATGAGGAGCATGGCAGGCCACGCCCACGGGAAGATGGTAGGCCAGCCATGGATGCCGAAGGAGCAGACCGATGCGACGAACCTCATGCCGCGCTTCTCTTCGTCGGGCAACGGGGTCCAATTCCAGAGAGGATCCCGCTGCATCCATCCTCTGCTCAAGCACCACGCGGTGAAGGCGTGAAGACCATGCATGGCCCTCGGAGCGGTCCTCGAAGAGGTCCTTGCGAACCCCGTCGATGAGCCGCTTCAACCGCAAGCGAGGTGGGGGGTCGACGGCCGCGCCTCCTTCTCCCTTTGAACCGGGATACGTCAGCACGAAGCGGCGTGGGCACGTTTCCAGCAACCAACGACGGCTTCGACTCCATCCAACGCCAGAGGACATGCCCTGCTGACCTGCAGTTTACCCGCTTGAAGGTCATGCTCAAAGCACGCCGATGCTGGCCAAGAAAAGCACGTGATTGATGGTCACCCAAACGCCGATTGGCACCAAGGCCCAGCCGGAAAAGCGGGCAAAAGACTCTGCTCCGTACAGCCCGAAAAGCCTGGAAAGCGGACCACCAAGCCCGGCGACGATGCGAAGGAGCAACACGACCAAGCCGGCCACAAAGGCGAACACCAGACCGTTCAGCAACCCGATGAAGATGCCCCCCACGCCCGACACCATGGCCGCACCCACGCCCTGAGCGAACATCGCGGGTTCAGCAAACCATGCGAACCAACCGACCCACACGCCGAGCATAACGTCACGGGAGAGGTCTTCCACCGCGCGCCATCGCTGGAACACGCCCGGCGTCAGGCGGTGGATGGCCCGACCAATCAGGTCGGATTCGAACGGAGAACCACGGATGGCCGTGACCACGGCCATTTCGATGAACCATGCGTAACTGAGAAGGTCGAGCGTCGAGCCAAGCGCGGCATCAAAAGGCACAAAGGTCAGCAAAAGCGAGGGAAGGTTCACCAAAACCACTCCTGCTCCCGCAGCCGCCACGATGCTGGCCCACAGCGTTCCCGGCGGCAGAGGCTCCTCCGGCTTCTCCCAGCCCAAACGAGGAAGCGCAAGGAAAAGGAGGAACAGGCACGGGCCAAACGCCAACCTGAGGTAAGCCGACGACGATTGCGAGCCACCTCGCTGACTGGCCGTCATGGCCTCGCCGAGTTCTGTGTAGGCCTGACCGGGAGATGCAGCGGAGGAGACACGTCCAGTTCGGTCCACCACAAGCACGGCATCGGCCTCACCCGTTGGAAGGCTGGCCGCAAATTCCCCGGTGGCATCGAGCAACACCGGCCACGTGACGTTGTAGCGATCGACGTAGGCTTCAGCGTCCGTGATGAGGGCGTCTTCGCCGATGATGACCGTGAGCACGGCCACATCGCCGTCGTAACCGGCCATGGCGGTTTCAAACTCCCCGAGATGGTCAGCACCGTTTTCGGAACCCGGCATCAGCACGCTCACGAGCATCAAATCCGCGCCGTCCAGCACCTCGCTGGGCGAAGTGATGGCGCCCGAGGCCGCGCTCATGGAGGGATCGCCCAAACGAATGCTATCATCGACAACCGCCTCTTCTCCGAGGTTGTCCTGCACCACCCCAAGCGGCACCATGGCCAGAGCGAGCACGAGCAAAGCGACCAGAATCGGCGGTGGAAGCGGAAGACCGGAACGGAAGGCGACCACAATGAAGGCCACCAGACTGGCCATGGTGGTCAGGGTCAACCAGATGCCTGAGGACGCAAATCCTGAATCTGGACTTTCAACGATGGCCCTCACATACCCGGTGGCGTGACAATCTTCGTTCGGATCTGAACCGACCACGCTGACGCACACCTCGAGCCCTACGTGCCCAATAGGCACCTGCTCCACGCCCGTCCAGGTCCACGCGGTGTTGTTTCCAGGCAAGACGCGATTGATGAGGACGCGCCCCGTGGACGTCTCGACTTGGAAATCCCCGTCCCGCGAAAACAGCTCGTCGTCTTCCAGAGGGCCCCAAATTGACCAGGTCACGGCTGGGCCGCCGTCGGCCCAATCGATGTCGTCGGCCCCCCACGGCAAGTCCGCGTAGAAGGCGATGTGAGCACGGCGAGATGCATCGATCATGAGAGATGCACTGGGCTCGTAGATGTCCCCTTCGATGACGATGCCGCCGGCGTTTTGCTCAAACCCACCCCACAAAACGCGCGCGCGTGTCCCTTCGCAATCGTGCTGCATCCAAAGGCTGAGCGTAAACACGTCCCCGGGCTGCATGGACAGGTTGACGACTTGGCGTTCCCCTTCGAACAATTCCGAATCATCGTTTGACACGGCTTCGATGACCTGCTGGACCGTGGACGTGTAAGTGGTGCTTCCTGCCTGAACTTCCATCCGGAGGGACGTTTCCTGACCGCCGTTGGTGAACGGATTGGTGGCCGAGCAGGAACGCGCAGGGGTCTGCTCCAAGCGGACGGAGAAAAACACGGACATGTTGACCGTGGCCTCGATGGGGTTGACCAAGGGCGCCGAAGAGACGCTGAACACCGGCACTTCGCCGGTTCCTCCAAGCACCTCGAAGTAGCCAACGGCTCCATCGGTGCTGTTGCGTTGGAGAACGGCCTCTTCCTCATCGAGCCCCTCGACGTAGAGGCGCATGAGATCGTCAACGCGCCATTCCTCATGGCCTGCTGGATAGCCTTCGTCCTCGGCCGCGAGGGCGTAACCGGTCAACGACGTCGTCGCGACCATGAGCAGGACGAGCAGAAGTGCCGCTCGCCGCATGGTGATGGCTGTAGGCTCCGGCACAAAAGCCCCACGTAAGGACGTGAGGACTCAGGGGAATCCGAGCATGATGGCCGCGGCAAGGGAACCGGCCAAAATCGACGCGGCGTTGACCGTCCCCTTGGTCATCAGACCCCTGTTCTCCAGGACGGCTCCCAACACAGAGTCCATTTGACATCCAAGGAAACCCGCAAAAAGCACCATGAAAGGTCCTCGGCCGCTGCTCATGAGCGAATCTCCACCCGTGGCGAACGCCACGCACGTTGCCAACACTGCGATGAGGGCTGCTCCCCCAAAGGCAGCAAGCTGGCCATGAGGAGAAACGCCGCCGTTGAGCCCGGGTTCACACCGTTTGAGCGTGGTGATCATCCGGACGCGGTCGTCCAAACAACCGAATTCAGAAGCCCACGTATCAGAGGTCGCCACGGCCACCGCGGCGGCAAACACCCACAGCCCTGCATGATGTGCATCGAAGAGAAACGCGACCAACACCACAAGTCCCGGCATGCCTCCGTTGGCGACCACGTTGGTCCAGCCACGGGAACCATCGCCTGATTCGGACATGCCTTTGGCTGCCTTTTCCTCAAACCGATGCTTGGTGGCGAAATGCGAGGAAGCAAGAAAGGAGAGCAGAAGGAGCAACCAGGTCCAATGCCCCAAGCCTCCGACCACGCCTGCCAGAACAACGGCCGCCGCAAGCCCGCTCTTGTCGAGCACCTTGGCCCGCGTGCTGAGGAGCAGCAAAGCGACGATGAGCACCCCCACGACCACCAAGTTCCCTTGGTTCAGACCGGGGTCCCAAAGCATGGCTCAACCCGGTTCGTGCTGCAGCAAGGGGGTGATGTGCCTTTCCCCGTTCATACGGTCCCTGTGGCCATGTACGCATCACTGAGGGCAGCCGCGAACAAACGACGGCCGGCCTGCAACACCAACACGACAAGAAAGAGGACCCAACCGATGGTGATCAAGAGGTACATCAGGTCTGAAGCGTTGCTCAACCACGCGTCAAGCACCACCGTGGAGCCGTTCCACAAGGCGTGCCCAGCGATGCCAACCAGCACCGCTGGCACCACGGCTCGCGGCGGCGCTGGCCCAACAGTGGAGGCCACGCGACGGACCCACGTGTCACGTTGCACCACCCAGGCAGACGTGGCGGTCGCCAACGCTTGCCCGGTCTGGGCATCGAAGAGCCCCCATGTGGCCGGCGAACCCGAAGCCGTGGCCTCCTGATGAACAGAATGAGCACGGATGCACCCAAGGGCGTAGCCGCCCAAGCCGGTCCACACGGCGTGGCCGGGAATCGAACCAATGCCGCGAAGGACCGACGTGAACCCGTAACTGACGGCAGCGGTCGTGGGTTCAGCGACCAACGAAAGCAGAATGTATTGCAGGTTTTCGAGCATCGCAAAGCCCAGTCCAACCGTGAAACCGACCTGAAGCCCTCGGCGGCTGGAATCGATCATCCGGCTCAGCCCCAACACCGCCACAAACTTGCAGATCTCTTCGCCGACCGGGGCCGAAACCGTAAGCGTCAGCGCTTCGAGCATGGCGGGGTTGTCGACGCCCAAGGCACCGAGCCCCATTGGAAACAGGAGGCTGTTGATGATCAGCGCCGGGAAGGTGCTCAGCATGCCCGCAATGAGCATCGCCTCACCTTGACGACGGTTGGTTTGCAGTTGAAGCACCTCGGAGGAAACGGCCCACCAGATGAACACGGGAATCGAGAACCCGATCAACCAAGCCGGAATGAGCAGCAGCAGAAAGAGGACGATTTGAGCACCGACCGCTTGAACCGCTCCAAGCGGCACCAGCACGAACACCATCACGCCGACCGAGCCAAGAAACAGGGCCGCGAGTGGACCTGGACGAGGAAGGTCAAGCGGGGGTGAACGACGGATGAGGTGGTGGCGAAGCAAGGTGGGCCAGGGGGTCTGGAGCACGGTTTCTCCGGGCAGTTGGTGGGCATGCTGCCCACCGTTGGCGGCTTCGGCCAAGATCACGTGGGTGAGCCGTGGGCGCCGCAGGAAGAGCACCAGCGCGACCAGCGGCAAGGAACACAACGCCCCTGTCAGGGTCATCCATGGATTGGCTGGGCCCGGTTCGAGATCGAAGTCTCCGTCAAGCAGACCGATGAAAATGAACGTCACCGGGGTCGCGATGAGGTAGAGAAGGATGACCAGTCCCACCATCCGCCCGACGGTGCGCCAGGGGGAGGACGGAGAGGCCAGCACCAACCCCGGGGGTGGGGCCGACAAGGGTCGAGCGGCCACCGGGCGCATGGCCCAAGACCTCGCTGCGCCCTATAGACGCTGCCGCTCCACCCCTCAGTTCGCCCATCATTCGCCCGCGAAGAGCGCTTGGACATTTTCATCATCGGGGAGGAACATCAGCCAAGGAAAGCGTACGTCCAATCCGTCGGGGGCGCAAAGGTCTCCTTGATCGAACGCGGCGACACCCACCGGAGCAGGTTCAGCGGAGAACCGGCCTTG
>QQSJ01000097.1 GCA_003602635.1 Candidatus Poseidoniales archaeon | reverse complement strand
GAAAACATCCCCATTCGCCAGGACTTGGCGATGACCGGGTCCCTCTCGGTTCGCGGAGAAGTGCTTCCAATTGGTGGGGTCACCGCCAAGATCGAAGCAGCAGGTCACGCCGGTGTTCGAACCGTCATCATCCCCCGTTCCAACCTTCAGGACGTGGTCTTGGACCACCAATGGGAAGGAAAGGTCGAGGTCATTCCCGTCGACACCCTCGACGAAGTCATGGAGCACGCCCTCATCAAACACGAGCAGAAAGCCAGCCTCGTTGAGCGTCTTGGTGGCATCATTGACCGCCTCACGCCGGAGATGTCTTCGGCCGTCCGACCGGTGTAGACAGGGCACGACTTGAAACCCCGAAGCACCCTCGGGGAGTTATGGCGGAGGACAACAAGGAAGTCAGGGGGCAACTCCTGATTCTTTTCTTGGTGACCTTCATCGACATGATTGGGTTTGGCATCGTCATCCCCTTCCTCACCTACTTGGTGGATGACTTGGCCACCGAGGGCGGCATCGAGGCCGTCGGTCTCTGGGTGGGCCTGGTGATGACCGCCTATCCGATGGCGCAATTCCTCTCAGCCCCGTTGTGGGGCGGTCTTTCCGACCGCATAGGACGGCGTCCCATCCTCATGATCGGCCTTGTGGGCAACACGGTATGTTTCGCCCTCTTCGGCTTGGCTCCAACGCTGTTCATCGCCATCGCCGCGCGTTTCCTTGCCGGTTTCTTCAACGGCAACATCGCCGTGGCCCGTGCCTACATCGGCGACATCAGCCGACCCGAACAAATGGCGAGCCGAATGGGGCTGATTGGCGCTTCCTTTGGCTTGGGCTTCACCTTCGGACCCTTCATCGGCGGTGAGTTGTCGGCTCCAGCAGAACGGTGGGAGGTCTTCCAAGGGACCTTGCTCGAGACCTACCCCTACCTTCTGCCGTGTTTGGTGGCCAGCGCCCTCTCCATCGTCTCCCTGTTGTTGGCTCGCACGCGGCTGCCGGAATCCTTGCCAAAGGACGTCAGGCAGGGTGCAGACGGTCTGGATTGGGTAGGGACAATGAAGTCCTCGTTTTCTGGCTTGGCCACCTCCTTGCGCACACCGGCCATCGGGCAATTGGTCTGGGTCACGATGCTGTACAGCTTTGGATTCACCATCATGCACGCGGTCTTCATTCTCTTCACGGAGATGTCGCCAGACTCGGGTGGGCTTGGGTTCACCGAAGCACAAAACGGTCGGATCTTTGCGGTGATTGGGCTCACCGGCATCGTGGTTCAAGGCGGTCTGATTCGCCCGCTTTCCAAGCGGTTCTCCTCAAGGGGCATGCTCCCTGTCGCGGTGGTGATCACCGGTGTCGGCTTAGGGGCCATCCCCTATGCAACCGTGGACTTCCCTTGGCTGTGGCTCTTGCCGACGTGCATCGTCATCTCGATGGGAAGCGGCATTTTCCAACCGACCTCCTCCAGCCTCCTTGCCTCCTATGCACAGCGGGACGGGCGTGAATTGGGTGGTGTGATGGGCGCCATGGAATCGGCCTCGGCTTTCGCTCGAATCCTTGGCCCAGTCACCGGCGGACTCGTCTGGACGTTGACGGTGGATGGAACGGGTTGGTTCACCTATCACACGGTGTTCCATCTGTGCGCTGCCATCATGGTGTTGACCTTCCTTGTGTCGTTGCGCCTGCCTTCAGAGGACCCGGCAGCAGAGTCCGAATGACCTGAATCGCGCCCCTTGTTTCGGGGCGAACCATTGAAACCGCCATCCCCATGGCCGTCCATGAAAGACGGGGCCTTCGAGGAGGGCGAATTCAACCGCTCCTTGTCCACCATCGTCTACGTGTGTGCCATCCTGACCATCGTGTCGTTTTGGTTGATCCAGCTTGAAAGCGTGCTGAAACCCTTCTTCATCGCGTTGGCCATCTATTTCGTGCTCAAGCCGGGAGCCGACGCCATTTCAGCCAACGGCTTCCCTCTGGTTTTGTCGTACTTCACGATGCTCATGGCGTTCTTCGCTGTCGTTGGTGCGGCGGGATTCTTCGCGTATGCTCAGGCAGACACGTTGATGAGCGACACCGAAACGGTGGAGGGGTACAACGACAACCTTGAGGAAAAGTGGAATTGGCTTCGTGACGACAGCCTCGCCGCAGGGGCCGTGCAAAATTGGGCCGGTTCTGAAAACGCGACCCTCGCAGAGGCCTTGAGCCAGGTGGGTCTTGTTGGCTCAGGTGGCCAAATTTCCGACATCGTCGTGAACATGCTCGCGGGCGTGGGCGACATGATTTCTGCCAGCCTCATCATCACCTTCTTCCTGATTTTCATGATCCTCGAGGCCGCCTTGCTCCCCGCTCGGATTGAGCGTGCATGGCCCAGCGGGGGCAGCGCGAAATTGGCCGAGGTGCGAGAACAAATCGAATCCAGCGTCAACACCTACGTGATTGTGAAGACGGGTGTCTCGATCGGGACGGCGGCCGGGGCTTCTGTGCTGATGATCGCCTTTGGCATCGACTTGTGGTTCACATGGGCGCTGCTGACCTTTTTGTTCAACTACGTGCCCTACATCGGGTCCGTCTTCGCGATGATTCCACCGCTGATTCTTGGTGCTGTGATGTTGAACCCTGGGACGTTGGTGGTGTTCGCTCTGCTTTCCATCGTCAATCAGCAAGTTTGGGGCAATTACATCGAGAACCGCTGGGCTGGACGAGCGCTCGGTGTTTCACCGTTGGTCCTGCTTTTGGTGACCTCGTATTCGTTCTGGCTTTGGGGATTGGTCGGCATGATCCTCGCCGTGCCCTTTGCGGTCTTGGTCAAGATCGTCCTTGAGAACGTCGAGGCCACCAAACCTGTTGCGATTCTGCTTTCTGAGCGTGCGCCTTCGTTGGACGAAGCGTGGGAAGACGCGGTACGGGACGGCATCATCTCGTCCTTTGAGGGACGCTCCCTGATGGAACTCCAACACTTGCTGGACTATTCGGATGAACAGGTGGCGATCATCGCTGCCCGTTCCTCAGCGCGTCGTGCCGTGCGCCGAGGGCGTGTCAGCCAAGCCCAACTCGACTTCCTCAAGCGCGGTTTGCCCTTGATTGACGGCGAGTGGACCGTCGTTGCAGGCTTGACCCCCGGGAAGATCCCCAAGGAACAACGCGACTTGATGGTGAACTTGTTGCACGCCTTCACGGAAGCGGCCGGTCGACCCGTTGAGGTCCATTCTGAGGAAGCCTGAACGGTTCAGAGAAGTTCGGTGAGCACCTTCTCCAATTCGGTGTTGATCATCAGGATCAGCGTTCCAAATTCTGGAGGAATGTTGGGGTCCTCGTAGAGTTCCTC
>QQSJ01000096.1 GCA_003602635.1 Candidatus Poseidoniales archaeon | reverse complement strand
GCTTCCATCATGGCACACATGCCTTCCGTGGCCACGGCATAGGTGCGCGTGATGCCCTCCTCAGCCAGCCATGCCAGCAGGTCGTGGGTCGAGAGGAGGATGTCGTCCTCGCTGCACGGGATGCCGAGCTTGGCCAACTTTTCGTGGTATTGGGTGACGGATCGGCTGGAATTGTTGGAGAGGAAGTAACGACGCACACCCTTGCTTTGACACCGTTCGAGGAAGTCGAGTGCCCCCGGAATGAGGTCACCACCCAGGTAGATGGTGCCGTCGAGGTCGAGAAACACGGCTTCCACGCCGTCGAGGCTTGCGTCCACGTCGCTCATGCCCTCCTCTTCGCAGCCCGTCTCATATCCCTGCCGCCCACCAACTCTGGAGAACGCCGGTTGACGGACAAAACGTCCCACGGCAACCACCATTCTACCTCGTGGGTTTATCTGGTGTCGCGTGCAAATCTGAGGTGGGGTTCGTCTTCTCAACACGCGCACGACGGCTTACCATCGCGGAGTGACTCGACTTGGATTTCTTCAGCATGGAGAACCTTCGTTTGGTCTACAAGAAGGAATTGACGTCAGCCAAGGCCCACGTTCAAGCGCAAAACAAGCCCAACAGCGGAAACGCTCTGGCCAAGGAAAAGCGGAACAAGATGCTGGAATACAAGATTGATTGTGTGCACTGCGGCACGTTGCTGAGCGGGAACAACTACAACACTGAACATATCCTTGACCTGAGCCTTGGGGGTCAAAATTCGATGGACAACAAGATGCTGATGTGCAAAATCTGCAACTCAGCTCGGGCAGAACTGAAGACATCTCTTCTTGGCAATCAGCCGACCATGGCCAAGTGGAATCTTGTTGAGGCCTACGTTCTTTGGAGTTTCATCACGGTTGATCACGGGCATGCCGCTGGTGTGCACATCCCGTCCGTGCACCAGGAGTTCCTTCGGCTGGCTTCCGGAGGTCGCGAACGTGAGCGCAACGGAACCCGTTGGTTTGCCCGTGCTTCAAACACCTCGCTGACCGTGCCTGTCCCCGGCCATCCCTCCAATGCACCAGTTCGAGCAACCGAGCCACGCCCACCCTCAATACCATGGCGCGGGCTGTTTTCCCTCGGTTGGAAGGATTGGTTCCGAGGCTCGGAAAGAGACCGTACACGTGCTCGGCGTGTGGCCAAGGCCCGAGAGCAGAACCGCATCACTTCGAGCGGAGAAGAAGAACCGGCCACCGAGCCTGTGACCACCCCCTCGCCTCTTTCTCTCGATGAGCTGCGTGCGATGGTGATCGGGCAAATCCCACACGCTGGCGAAATTAAGCAAGCGACACTGTGCAACCGTGTCATGAGCAGCGATGCCCATGCCCGGTCGTTGCGAGTGTTTTTGACAGAACAAGGCTACCCCAAATCGAAACCGATTGGCAAAATTTTGGAAGAACTGCTGGACGGTCACGCCACGTTTACTGGCGACGGCAATGCGCGAGGTTGGACCTTGGTCGAAACAGCGCAAGAACATCCAGCACCGAGTGAACAGGATAACACGAAACAGGACGACCAACCGCCAGAATCACGCACGCTCTTCGATATAGATTCGTTGGGCAAGGTCTTGGTCAGGCGCGTTCGCTTCAGGAACAAAATTCTCCCATTGTCGAAGAACCTCAAGGGCCAAACCACGCTTCAGAAATTGAGCCTCAAGTACAGCATCGGACAGGACGCATCGTTGAAGTCGGTCGCTCATGCATGCGGGTATCCGAAAAGTTGGTCATTGCAAAGGTGCTTCAATGACGCGGCAGGGGACGTGTTCGAACTGTCCCCCCTGGTCAGCGATTTTCAGGTCAGCAAGGTCGAGTCGAAGGCCTTGCTTGTTCAGAAGTTCAACAACGCACAAGCAAGGCCCCGCTTCCCTCCAACGCCCCTTGAGTTCGCGGCCTTGATCAAATCCTACGAGGCTATTCCACAAGACCCAGTAGCATGGGACGACCTCCACCGACGCCTCGTTGAATTCCTCGAGTATCCCTCAAACGCCATCTGCAATGGTTTCAGGGGCGTTTTGGCCCACACGTTCGAGCGAGACGCTGCAGGAAAGCCCGTCCTTCTCTCCAGTTCCGCCGAAGGCCTGTTTCATCGGATCCAAAAAAAGTACACTTCGACGGTCAATGAACGGCAGTACGACGAAGCAACAAAGGCTTCAATCACAGAATTTTTCTCCGTCACGCGTGGACTTCTGGCGTTCGACGCCGAAGAAGAGTGATCAGAAGAGCAGCGTTCTTGCCATGAAGAGGGGTGAATGCAGGTTCTCCTGCGCCTCTTTGCTCGCGATCATCTCGGTCATCATCTCCTGCAAGGCCGGCTTGCGGCTCGCCTTTCCGACGAACCAATTGAGCAACCAGGCCCGACGCGACAGCTTTTGCATCCGGTAGGAGTTCGTCAGTTCAGGCCCGAGCATGGCCCACATTTCTTCCATGTAGGCCTCGGGCGTCAGGCCCTCAACGATGTGACGCGCTGCCATTTCTCCCGTCACCAGCGCGTTGCCCACGCCTTCGCCAGAGAAGGGATCGACCAGGCTCGCCGCATCGCCGACCAGGCGGATGCCGCTGCCTGCTGCCCGCCGTGGTTGCCGTGACTCCTTCTTTCGAGGGGAACCGAAGGGCAACTGCCATCCTTTGGCGCTGCCTTCGACCATCGTCGCGTTGGCGAAGCGCTCCTTGAACAGCGGATGGTTCGCGATGACGTCCGCTTGCATCGCCTTGAGTTTCTTCTTCTGCTTGTCCATCAGGCCGATGACCATGCCAATGCCGACGTTGACCACGCCTTCGGACACGGGGAAGAGCCAGAAGTAGCCGGGGATGATTGAATCCACAAAGTGAATTTCGATGTCACCGGCTTCAGGTCCGCACCCCTCGACGTTGTGCCAGTATTCGCGGTAACCTGCGCAGTAGTGCATTCGGTCGACCATGGGCTCGCCGTGGGTCTCCTCCACCAGTGCAGTCGCCACCGGGCAACGGTAACCTGCGGCGCCGACGACCTCGCGGCTATGCCACGTGTAGGTCTCGCCTTGACGTCCTCCAAGGCGCACTTCGACGGCCCGCACGGTTCGTGCCTCACCGCTTCCGGCACCAGGATCTTCGCCGCCCTTGCCGTCGTCGAAGAGCACCGCACGAACGTCGGCGCCCTGCACGACCGCGCCGCCGGCCTCGAGCACGAGTTCCGTCGAGCGCTCAAACATCAGGTGGTCAAATTGCGCGCGAGGAAGGGCGTAGCCCGCCTCGAGCCGTTCCACGTCTTCCTCGGGGAGCGGAACCCGGACGCTGTTGCCCTTTGGGCTGGAGAAGAGGATGCCCGTCACGCGGAAATGCGGCGTGGCTTCCAAGCGTGGCTTGACGCCAAGCGCGGCCACGTGCGACAGCGACTTCCCGCCCACGGCGTCGCCGCAGACCTTGTCGCGCGGCCATACACCCTTCTCGACGAGGAGCACCTTTTGCCCCTTCATCGCGAGGTACCCTGCAGCGGCAGAACCGCCGGGACCACCGCCAACCACAATGGCGTCGAAGGCCGCCCTGTCTTCGGGGACCGGGCCGGTCTCGATTGGACCCTCCCACGAGCGCATGAG
>QQSJ01000095.1 GCA_003602635.1 Candidatus Poseidoniales archaeon | reverse complement strand
GTGCCTGTGACCGTGACCGTGACCGCTGGTGGCGACGAAGGTCCCTACAACCACGACAGCATGCTGATGATCACCTTCCAGAGTGACGGTCACACTGAGACGGAGCGCGACGCCCTCTACATCGACGCGCCCGCCTACGGCCAGTCCGTGACGGTGGACTCCGAAGTCTTCGTGAAGGCGGTCACCACGACCGTGTGGGTCGAGATGGACGTCAAGACCTGTGTGGACGAGAGCTGCGACATGACCAAGTCGGTCGACGACCGCTTCATCGCTGACGAGCCTGCCAGCCACGGCAAGGTGACCCTGCCCAACAGCCTCGACTACTGGTCCGCGCCCGGATTCTACGGCTCTGCGGACGGTACGGACAGCATCCGCCGTCCAGTGCTCGAAGACAGGGACTGGTGCAACAACGTGATGTACAACACGCTCACGGGCAACATCGACGTCTGCGACCAGGCGGACTACGGTCGAGGATCCTTCGAGATCACCGACCAAGACCTGCCTGACGTGGTGCGCACCATCGGTGCCTCCGGTGTTCCGTCGTTCGCTCCGAGCATCGTCGCCGTCGCCCTTGCGGGCATCGTCGTTGGCCTCCTCGCCTTGGCGGGTCGCCGCGAAGAAGACGAAGAAGAGGAGGAGGAATCCTCCGTGCGCTTCGTCGACGACGAAACGGCCGTGAGCCCGGTCATCGCGACCATCCTGATGGTGGCGATCACCGTCGTGCTCTCCGGTGTCATCTACGTCTGGGCCAGCAGCCTGGCCGAGACCGACGTCAAGGGTGTGCCCCGCATCACCTTCGACATCGAAGACATCGACGCGTACAACGCTGAGACCGGCCACTGGAAGATCGAAGTGCAGCAGTCCGAGACCGAACTGGCCACGCAGGCCGTCGAGATCAAGGTCTTCGCGGCCGAGATCGACGGTGTCTACGAGGTCAAGATGGCCAACTCTGACGGCGTCTACGGCTTCTCGCCCTACAACAGCGACAGCTTGGTGACCTTCTCCGACTCCGTTCGGACCGAAGGCGACGACAAGGTTTCGACCTTCTTCGTCGGTGACACGATCTTCGTGCGCACCCACCTCGACGACGGCACGCCGTTGACCGACGTGACCATCCAGCTGTCCTACGCACCTGAGGTTGGTCAGGGCGCACTGCTCCGCACCTGGAGCGGTCTGTCCTACGACCTCGCTGCGTGAGCAGTTCGGAAACGAAGCACAACCGGCCATGTCGCCCTTCGGGGCGTCATGGCGTGGCCGAACGGCCACCACCCCCCCAGTGTGGGGGGAGCGCCTCGGCGCTCCCCCTGCCCTGAACCGGGACGAGCCTTGATGGTCTGTACCGTCCTGCTTGGAGCATGGACGGATTGGATTGTGTGGTCTTCGATTGCGACGGCGTGCTTGTGGACGCCATCTCGTCGTGGCGCACGCTTCACGATCACTTTGGTACGGACAACAACGCAAACCTACAGCGATTCATCGCTGGGGAGTTTGATGATTTGACCTTCATGAGGTCGGACATCGCGCTTTGGAAGGCCGTGCAGGATCCGATACACAAAGACGACCTGTTCCGTGCCTATGCAGGCGCCAGGCTCATGCCAGGTGCCCGTGACCTGATTCAGGATTTGCAAGAGCGCGGCGTCTACGTGGCCATCGTGTCCGCAGGCGTCGATTTGTTCGTCTCGAGCATCGCGGCCATGCTGAAAGTCGACGATTGGATCGCCAACGGCTTTACTTTCGACGACGACGGTTGGCTTCTTGACGAAGGAGTGTGCCGATTGCACGCCACTGGAAAAGGAGCCATCATCGATCGGTTGATCGAAATGCACGGGTTTGACGCCACCAAGGTGGTCAGCATCGGGGACTCAGAAATGGACCTCTCGATGCAGGTTGAAGGAAGCCGATTTATCGGCTTCAACCCCACCCGAGACAGCTCTAACGCCGCTTTTTTGGAAGCGGGTGTTCCCGTGGTCCACGGCAAGGATTTGTCTGGTGTGCGTGAACACCTGGGCCTTTGATCAGGCAAAGGGAATCGACGTCGTCGCATGCGTCCCGAGGTTGACCACCGTCAGCATGCACGGCCGAGGTTGGAACCCGAGCATCCGTTGGTAGCTCGTCTGATCTTGCCACGTCGATGAACATACCAGCGTGGTCCCCTTGAAGTCGAGGCATGCATGTCCATGAACGTGGCCTGTGACGAAGATGTCAGGGACTTCACGGATGACCAAACCGTCCTCCGGCTCAGGGGAAAGCGGCGTTTTTCCTCCCCACTGTGGGGCCAAATGGCGTCGCCGCAGCATTTGCCTCATCGCTTCGACCGGTTCAGCGTACGATACCGTACGTAGTCCAGCGACGAAGTCGTCGATGGACTTCCCGTGGTACGACAACAGGCGGACGCCGTGTAGGCTGAAATCGCAGGGATTTCCGACGAAGGTGGTCGCCCGGTAGTCGGATTGAATGTCCTTCTCAAAAGTCGGTTGGGGCTCTGCAGGCCGAACCGCATCGTGGTTCCCGGGCAACATCACGCATTCCACCCAATCGGGCAAGAGGTCCAACAAGCGAGCAAACTCAGTGTATTGATTGAACAGATCAGGGATGGCCAATTCACGGTCCTGTCCAGGGTAAATCCCGACACCGTCCACGCAATCGCCGCTCAAAATGAGGTACTTGATTGTCTTTGCAAGCGGATCTGTCCGGAACCACTCGACCATCTTGTGCCATTGTGCCTCAAGGAAGGTTTTGCTTCCGACGTGAATGTCCGAAAGGAAGGCGACGGAAACCCCGGTCTCTGCATGCGTCTTTTCATGCCGGTCCTGAAGCGGAAAGTGCAGGTCGTCCACATAGAACAAGTCCCCATTTTGGGAGAAGGTTCCGCTGACGCCGACCACGTCGTCCGGCATAAGCCCGGTCTGGATGATTTCCTCATGGACCCTGTCGCGTTCCTCACCTTGCTTTTTGGTCAGAAGACACGTCAGTTCTCCGGTTTCATCCTCCAGACCCCACATGAGGTGGCCGTTTTTCGTGTACCTCGGCTCGTTGACCAATCCAATGGCGACGGCGATGTTGTCTCGTCCCTTGTAGCGACCTGATTCTGCGTTGAGCCGTGCGATGTCGGAGGGCTTTCTTGGGAGCCTTGAGTTTCGAACGATCAGGCGTCGGATGGATTCCAAACGGTCGTTGAAACACGCGTTGATGTCGGTCATCTTCCCTTCGGTCACGGAATTTCCTGTGATGTCGAAGTGCACCGTGATGTCCACGTCCACATCGGTGGCCAACTCTGGGAAGTCCTTCACGGCCCAATCAGGAGTTCCGTTCCTCAGGGGCACGTTCACCGGGGCTGGTGCAGCCAGCGGGGCGATGGTTCGCGCCAGATCCGTGGGCCGTTGGTCGAGCAACCGTTCGACGCTTGATGGCGTGGAAGGTGCAGCGCCCGTGCGTTCCTCGTACGTGGTGAGCAGGCGCTTCAGCGCGTCCTGATTCAGCAGTCCTGTGATGCCTGCCGTTTGGGCCGCTGCCACCACGCCGAGCGGGTCGGGATGGGACATCAAGCGTTCACGGACGTCGTTGCCCATCACGAGGAGACCGTGCTCAAGCAGCCGGGCATAGACGGTCCCCCACTCGACCGTCATGCTTCGGAGTGCCTGACGGCGAGACAAAAGGTCACCGGCGGTTCACCATTCGACGTCGTCGCCCAAGTTCTCGTCAGGATGGGGTGTGCTTCCTGGCGACCATGCGGTCTCCTGCCACGCCGTGTCCAAACGGGTCACGGCTTCTTTGGCGGCTCGGTTGATTTGCCGGGCCTCGCGTTCGGCCTCGATGGCTTCACGATGCTTCTCATCTTCGGCAGCACGATCCTCCTTTCGCTTGACGGCTGCGTCCATGTTCTCGATGGCCACACGGATGGCGAAGTGGACGAAGCCCAGTTTATTCTCCGCCCGTGTTCCGCCAATGATCGTCCGTTTCGCGGTCTTCCAATCGCCCGACGCAGCGCCGACGTACACCAGTCCGAGTTTCTTGTCGCTCACGTTCCCCGGTCCAGCAATGCCGGTCACGGACAGGGCGATGTCTGCGGTGGATCGGGCCAACGCTCCAGACGCCATTTGGATGGCGACTTCTGCCGATACGGCTCCTTTCTTTTCCAAGGTCTCAGGGTTCACTCCAAGCACACGCGTCTTCGCGTCGTTGGCGTAGGTGACCCACGATTGGTCGAACCAATCGCTGGCCCCAGCGATGTCGGTCAGGGTGCTGGCCAACAAGCCTCCTGTGCAGGATTCAGCCACCGTGATGCGGAGCCCTGCCTGCTTGAGCCGCCGCACGAGGCGGGCAGCGTCGGTCTGGATCTCCACGTCCATTGGTCGTCCCTGTTGTCTCGTGGTCAAAGGCTTGCCGTCGCCCTTGCTTTCTTATCCCTGAGCCTCGAGGGCGGTTTGGGCCTGTGGTCTAGCGGCTATGACACCGCCTTTACACGGCGTTGATCGTGGGTTCGAGTCCCACCGGGCCCACTTCGTGGCGACGCCCATTCAGCGTGAGATGCCTGCCTTTGGACGGGTGCGCTGCGCGCAGTTCACCAGAGCAGGTCCTCGATTGGCCCTTGGTGACCCGCGACCACCTTCGTGATGCCCGCCGTTTTCTGAATCCGGGCGGCTTCGATGACGTCGTCCACCACGAGAAGATGGACAGCACGGCGTTGGATGTCCATTTCGAGGTTGAGTTCCACGCCTCGGCCATCGATGGCCACCAGCGCCCCATCGAGTTCAGCGAACATGGTCAAGTGGCGGAGTTCACCCCATGATTCGCCAGGGATGACCACCCAGCGTGCATCCCGAAGGCTGCCACGCGCTGGAGGCTGGTCTGGCGTAGCCCGAACCACCCGCATGGACCGACAGGAACGGCGTGGCCCTTGATGCCAACGGTGCTAATCAACACGGTAGCGCGTCAACGCCACGGCCCCACCGAGGCCGTCCAATTGAGCACCGGCGTCATGGTCGCTTGAACATTGCACGATGGCGCCGCCAAGGGCATGGACGGCTTCGCACATCTGCTGCCACCCTTCGCCGTCTTCGCCCCGGAGCAATTGAGCCAAGATGAGGAGGGTTTCGACGGCGCCCTCGTCCACCGCTCGGCGGAGGTGGTCGAGGCCGTATGCAATGGCTCCCGACGTCTGAATTCGGGTCATGGCTTCCTCGACCAAGGCCGTTTCACGCGACACGGCATGGTCCGCGAGCACCTCACCTGCGAGCCCTTCCCGAATGACCTCGTTGGCGGCCGAGCGCCCACCGATGGACGTGCCGACTGACGTCAGGCTGAGGTGCGGAGCACTGATTCGCAGGGCGGCTCCCAAACGGTCTCTCGCGTGTCCAGGACCGGCCAAGACCACAGGGACATCACCGACAAGTGAAGCTGCGATTTCCTTGGCGGTGTTGGTCAGGAAGGCTTCTTTCACCGAGGTCGAAGTACGTTCATCGCCTCGCTTTCCCCCACCTCGCATGGTCCACGTCATGCCTTCCTTCAGGCCGCGTTGGGCCACGGTGAAGAGGATGACTTCGTCGTGCTCTACCACGATCAGTGCAACCTTTGGACGAAGGGCGGCGCTGGCAGATGCCTCGATCAGTTGCACGTCAACGGTTCGGAACGGGGCGTGCGACTGGACCTCAACCTCATCGCCGGTCTCGACCACGTGGGTGTGGTGCTGACCCTGATCAAACGCGGCCTCAACGATGGTGCCGTGAACCCTGAGGGCATCAGAGAAGGTGTGGTGTTCGACGTTGAGCACCTCCAGGAGGATCCACATGGTACGGCGCTCTGCGGCTTTGGCCCGTCCACCCTCAAGGCCTCCTGTGGTGGAATCCCTCCGTTCGCCGACCATGCCAAAGCGGTGACCGGCCTGCACGAATTGGGCCAAGGTCCAGAGGTCGTCCTCCGATTCACACCGTAAGCGCATGCGCATGGCGTCACGGTGCAGGATGCGCATGACATCACCCGAAAACGCCCTTGAGCATGCCCCGTTCGTCCATGTCCATGTCGGCTGCAGCAGGGCGCTTTGGGAGTCCAGGCATGGTCATCATGTTGCCGAGGATGGCCACGATGAAGCCCGCCCCAGCGTTGAGTCGGAATTCACGAACAGGCAAAGTGAACCCCGAGGGTGCGCCAAGGCCGCCCGCATCGTGACTGAAACTGTACTGGGTTTTGGCCATGCAGACTGGCAAGTGCCCGTACCCCCATGCCTTGAACCGCTCGAGTTGCTTCATGGCCGCCGGAGTCACCGAGACTTCACCTGCTCCGTACAACCGCTTCGCGATGCCTTCCACTTTGTCCATGACGGGTGCATCGGGCATGAACAGAGGCGTGAATGGGCGCCCTGCAGCCACGTGGTCCTGAACAGCGCGCACCACGGCTTTCGCCAACGGCGCTCCACCTTCTCCACCTCGGGCATGCACTTCCGTCAAGCACACGTCGTGGGCTCCGCTTGCACGGGCGGCATCGGCCAAAGCGGCCAACTCCGCGTCGGTGTCGCTGGCAAACCGGTTGATGGAAACGATGACGGGCATGCCGAAGCCGGACATGTTTCTGATGTGGCGATCAAGGTTGGTCTTTGCACCATCGAGCATGGCTTCGACGTTTTCGGCTTCCAATTCCTCACGGCTTGGACGACGTCCTGCTCGCTCACCGAAGGCCCCTCCATGGAGTTTCATGGAGCGAACGGTGACGTTCATGACCACGCAGTCGGGTGCTTTCTGTCCCACAGGTGCCTTGATGTGCATGAATTTCTCAGCCCCCATGTCCGAACCAAACCCTGCTTCCGTGACCACGTAATCCGCACACGACAAGGCAAGGCGATCGCCAATGACCGAAGAGTTTCCGTGGGCAATGTTGGCGAAAGGACCGCCATGGATGAAGGCGGGATCGCCCTCAAGCGTTTGAACCAAATTTGGTAGGAAAGCGTCCCTCAGGAGCAAGGCCATGGCGCCTGCTGCTTCCAAGTCGTCCGCTCTGACGGGATTCCCATCGAGGTCAGGGCCGACGATGATTTCACCCAGCCGAGCACGCAGGTCTTCGTAATCACGGGCGAGGACCAAGATGGCCATCACCTCGCTTGCGGCGGTGATGTCGAACCGGTCTTGCCGTACGTGACCGTTCGCAGGTCCTCCCAAACCGAGGACCACCTCGCGCAAGGCACGGTCGTTGAGGTCCACCACGCGGGGCCAACCGATCCTGGTGGCGTCCAGTCGCTTCTCATTGCCGTGTTTGATGTGGTTGTCAATCAGCGAGGAAAGCAGGTTGTGCGCCGATGTCACGGCGTGGAGGTCACCCGTGAAGTGGAGGTTGATCTGTTCCATCGGCAGCACCTGGGACCGTCCGCCTCCAGCAGCCCCTCCTTTGATGCCAAACACGGGGCCCATGGAAGGCTCACGAACCACGCATGTTGCGGAACGGCCGATGCGGTTGAGCGCCTGCGTGAGGCCAATCGTCGTCACGGTCTTTCCTTCTCCGAAAGGTGTTGGGTTCACCGAGGTGACGAGAATAAGGCTCCCTTGTGGGCGGTCAAGGTGTTCCTGAATGCAGGGCCACGTGACTTTGGCGATGTGCTTTCCGTGGGGGTGAAGCCCGTCTGCGGGAAGGGCCAGCTTCCACGCGATGGCGGCGATCTCCTCGAGGCTCGCTTCCCGGGCAATTTCCAAATCGGAGGGCATGAGGGCCAAGCCCTCAATGATGGGCTATCAATGCGCCGCCTTGCAGCGGCCCAGCCTTGCGTTCTGGGGGGGGTCGTGAAAACGCCGTTCAGTCCTCGGTTCCGATGGAGCCGAGGTAGTCGGGGAGTTCCACACCGGCCATCGCGGCCACGTCGTGGACCGGCGGGAGGCTCTTGATGAGGCTCGAGACGAAGTTCGAGGTGCTCGACCCTTCGCCGCCGTTGCCGCCGGAATCCCACACGGTGATCTTGTCGATGGTGAGGTTGGAGATGGCCTCCACTTGCTTCTCGACGATGGCTTCCATCTTCTCGACCATGAGGAGCGTTGCTGCGGCCCGGGCGTCGCCGCCAGCGCTTTCCACGAGGTTGCGGTAACCGGCAGCCTTGGCTTCGAGCACGGCTTGGACACCCTCTGCTTCTGCTTGGAAGCGAGCGAGGGTGGCGTCTGCGGCACCACGTGCGATGCGGCGTTGGCGCTCTGCCTCGGCCTCTGCAGCGATTTCGATTTGAGACTTGGCGACTTCCTCGCGTGCGATTTCTTCTGCACGGAGGCGCTCGGACTCGAGGGTGTATTGCGCACGCTCGATTTCCGCCTGAGCTTGCCTGCGGGCAACCTCAGAACGCTGGAGAGCTTCGGCCTCGCGCTCTGCGAGGTCGGCGTTGGTCCTGGCGATGTCTGCTCGGGCGACGTTCTCACCCTCGACGGCCGTGGCTTCCTGCTGCTGAATGAACACACGCTTGTCCGCTTCTGCTTGCTTCTGACCCTTGGCCGATGCTGCTTCGTTGCGGGCCACCTCAATCTGGCGGTCACGGTTGGCAGCAGCCACACCGATGG
Source organism: Candidatus Poseidoniales archaeon (assembly GCA_003602635.1). Lineage (GTDB taxonomy): Archaea > Thermoplasmatota > Poseidoniia > Poseidoniales > Poseidoniaceae > MGIIa-L3. Next base: position 142 of record QQSJ01000095.1, on the reverse strand, counting down.
CACCCTCACGGTCGGAGTTGGCCACGTCGATGAGCGCCTTGTTGTTGGCTTCAGCGGCCGCCTTGCGACCGATGTTCTCGATGTAGTTCGATTCGTCGGTGATGTCGGTGATGTTCACGTTGATGAGGTAGAGACCGATCTT
>QQSJ01000094.1 GCA_003602635.1 Candidatus Poseidoniales archaeon | reverse complement strand
ATCTCACGCAGGTGGCCGATGTGGAATTCACCGCTTGGCGTGATGCCGGTGTTGACCAAGTGGTCGGGACGCTGCTCAACGAGGCGTGCCCCGATGACGTCGGACCAGTGGACCACGTGTTCACCTCAGACGGGAACGGCTCGGATGATGCCGCGGAGGGGGACGTTGTCGATCTCGTTCCGCATGGTTTTGTTGACCAGCACGACGGCCAGCACGGGGGTGCCGCCCGCCTCGCGCACGGCTTCGATGGTCCTCGACATGGTGACCCCAGAGGACAGCACGTCGTCGATGATGGCCACACGCTTGCCCGAGACGCGGCCGTACTTGTCGGACAAGGCGCCTTGTCCCGGACCGCCCTCGATGTTGCGCAAGATGGCCACTTCGGCACCGAGGTTCTTGGCGGTCTCCTGAGCGAAGACGATGCCGTTGATGGAAATGCCCACGACGGTGTCGATTGGGTCGTGGCCCGTCTCTTCGGCGGTCACGTCGGCCATGATGTCGCCGATGGCTTCGATGCGCTCTGGCTTGACGCCGATGGTCCGCCAGCCGATGCGCACGTCGGTCGGTGCATCTCGGCCTTGGGTTCCGGCGAGCAGCCAAGCGACGGTGTCTTGCGAAAGGGAGAGCTCGTCCGCAATTTGCTGGGAGTTCAGTCCCTCCGTTCGGAGGCGAGTCGCGATTTCCCGGAGTTCCTCGATGCTCATCGTCATGGGTCTCGCTTCTTCCTGCTGCCCTTTCGACATGAACCCTTCCTTGGGGCGCACCCTGCGATGGACAGATTGAAAATGGGTGCGCCGGAGCCAACGGCATGAGCGAGTTCGAGTACGAAGGCTTGCTCGACCGGGCACGGGAGAACATTCCCGAGGACATTTCCAACCGCCGACGATGGCGTTTGCCCGAACCACAGATCCTCATCGAGGGAAGCAACACCCTCTTTCAGAACTTCAGCGCCGTCGTGGCGATGATGGACCGGGACGACAACCACGTCTACCAATTCATCCAGAACGAGTTGGGTACCTCGGCCTCGCGCGACGGGCCCCGTGTTCGCTTCAAGGGACGCATCCCTCCCAAGCGCATTCGCCGCACCATCGTGAACTACGTGAACACGTACATCAAGTGCAACCAGTGCGGCGCTCCTGACACCCATTTCATCAAAGAAGACCGCACGACGCTGCTGAAGTGTCAAGCGTGCGGTGCGACGCGACCGGTCAAACTCTGATCAGCGCAGATGTTCAACCAGCGCAGCCGCTTCCTCGGTGCTGTCCGGCAAGGTCCACCACGTGGCCTCTGGATAGACCACGGCGCTGGGTCCTTCTTCGCAGCGGTCCAAGCAACCTGATTTCTGCACCCTAACGTCACCAAGTCCCAACGCCTTGGCCGAGCGTTTCAGCGCCATCATCAATTCCATCGAACCTCTTCGGGCGCAGGAGGGACGTTGTGCTCCTTCTGGGCGCTCGTGCAGGCAGACGAAGACGTGCTTACGGAAGCCCTTGGTTTCGCCGTCCATGAGGTCGTCCACGCGGGCCGCCAAGGCGTGGTCCTTGTCGGTCACGACGTTTCCAGCGTCGTGGGTGGTGGTGCGGACGGTCAGGTGACCCCACCCGAGGGTGAGGTCAGCATGGTGATTCAGTTCATCGCAAAGTGCCGTGATCTGCTGGGCTGCACGCGCCGCTTGGGCCATGTCGTCGAAGGTCCATGAGCGCTCCAAGGCTCCGTTGACCTCGTCCCACGCGGGCACGGAAATCATCCCCAAAGGTGGCTGTCGTCCTTACCTTCCGCCTTGCGTTCCGCGGTTTCATGGAGCGAGGAGCGGCGCTTTTGGTCCCGGCGCTCGAAGCGCAACAATTCCTCGTCGTCGATGTACGCGGGGCGCGTGTGCGCCACCAGGTCGATGCGGACCACCACTTCACGAGCAAGGTACACGTGGCGACCTGCTTCGGTCAGGATCTCGATGGAGGAGGGCGTTCGGGACATCATGCGTCCACGCACCCACGGGTCTTCGCCCTCGGGGATGGCGCGGACGTCGAGCATCACTTCGACCAGGTCGTCGCGACGCAGGCCATGTCGGCGGTCAAACAGGTCGCCGGACGCCACACTGAGGTGTGCATCGAGGTCTGGGGAACCCAGTTCTTTCCACAAGGCCGTGGCCCAGTCTGGGAGGACGACGGCCGTTTTCTTCTTCGCCATGCCTCGGCCTCACCGTCCGGACTTCTTGAACCCTCCAATGGGGCGTGGTTTCAAATCGGGGGCGGCGGCCGACAGGGTGGGGGTCCTCATGCGAATCGAGTGGCGGACGCTTCCAACGGTGCTGACCGAGGAGGAGTTGTTGGACAAGGCCTTCGGCCGTGCCAAGAAAGCCGCAGACCGCGTCGATGACCCCAACCGCGTGTTTCGGACCCGGAAACAATTGAGCCGGATGGTGCAGACCTCCTCTGACGTGCTGTGCACGACCTTGACAGAAACGGTCAGCCTCTGGCCCTCGCTCGACCAATCGCCGACCTTTGACGTCGCGATGATCGAGGCTTGCGTGGGCACCGACAAGTACCGGCATCACCTTTCCATGCTGCAGTGGGGCGCCGGGCAAATCGGACGCATCTCGACGCAGAACGTTCGCAAGATGACGCGCACGGCGCGGATTCCGTTGATGCACGACGCGCGGAAGGAAGCCTACGGGCGCATCGCCTCCGTGATGGGGCGTGTCGGGCCCTCGCTCGCATGGCTCGGCGAAGCGCGTGAGACGCTCAAGCGCCTGCCTCACCTCGACGCCATGCAGCCCATCATCGTGGTCTGCGGCGCGCCCAACGTGGGCAAGTCGGCGTTGATTGGAGCGCTTTCCACCGGGACCATGGAGGTCAACCACTACCCCTTCACCACCAAGCAACTCCACGTGGGACACTTCACCCACCGGCGCTTGTCCCATCAGATGCTGGACACACCTGGGTTGCTCGACCGTCCGATGGAAGACCGCAACGCCATCGAACAGCAGGCCATCGCTGCCTTGGAGCACGTGGGCTCGGTGGCCTTGTTCCTCTACGACGCCAGCGGTGAATGCGGGACGTCGACCGAGGAGCAACTCCACCTGCTCGAGGAAGTCAAGACGCTGCTGCCCGGCACGCCATTGGAGGTCATCACCTCCAAAGCCGACCTCCTCGACCCCTTGCCCTCTGCGTGGGACGAGGTCAAAGACGCCGAGGCCGCATGGCGTGAAGCCGGAAGCCTTGGGCAACCGGAGCTTCCGCTCTTGCGCGATGAGGACGGACGCATCACCCTCTCCGCCTTGCAGGACGTGGGCTTGGACGCGCTGCGGATGCATCTTGTCCGGTTGTGCGAAGAGAAGCGGGACACCGATCCGATGTCCTTGCCTGAAGGCTGGCACCGTTCGGACCGGGTTTGAGCCTCAACCCGCGGCTCGAAGCAGCACGGGGCCGATGAAGGTGAAAGCGAAGAGGCCGAAGAAGATCAGCATCCAGGTCCGCATTCGTCGCTCTGAGGCTTCGCGACGGTCGAGTTCCTCGATGCATGCAGGGTCCTTGCAGACCCGAGGGTCCGCCTTCAGGTCAACTGGGCATTGACAGATCCGGCAGTGAGCGTGCGGCGGGATGCTCGACCCACCCCGCATGGTGGTGTTCCCGGCGGGTTTGGCGCGAGCCTTGGCTGCCTTTGCGTCCACCATGCCGTTCACCTGTTGCTCCGGATGAGGGTGCCGTCGAAGGCTTTGCCCTCCAAGGCGGCTTCAAGGCGGGACAAATCGCGCCCGTCGAGGACCACGAGGTCGATGGCGCCACGCTTGGCGTGGCCCACGGCGATGGGATCGACCACGGAAGACGCGCCAGGCGCCAAGGCTTCGTCGATGCCGGTGATGGCGGCAAGTTCGTCGATGGTCATCTCGGCGAAGGATTGCGCGTCTTCGTTGGTCCTCGGGTCGGCGTCGTAGACGCGGTCGACGTTTGTTGCGATGATGCAGGTGGAGGCCCCCGCTGCGCGGGCGAGTTCGACCGCCACCGCGTCGGTGGTGTGGCCTGGGACGGTGCCGCCCATCACGACAACGTGGTGCGCATCGAGGAGGGACGCTGCAGCGTCGATGCTGGTGGGCACTTCTGCAGCAACGTCGAGTCCGACGTCCATGAGGACCTGTTGGAGCACGGTGGCGTTGAGTCGGGTGGCCGCGATGCCCACCTCGTCGAGCGCTGAGCGGTCGCTGAGCACCGTGGAGGCCAGCGCGATGCCCTCGCGGGCCGGTGCTCCGCCGCCCACCACAAGGCCGAGCCGGCGCCCTTCGCCTTCCATGCTGAGCACGACCTGGCGCAGACGTCCAAACCATCGCGCCCGGTCCTCTTGGGCCTCTGGGCGGAGGGTGCTCCCACCGAGGGCCACGACGAAGGTTCGACCCATCAAGGCTGACTCCAGCCCTCGTCCCTTCATCCTATCCCCACGCCCAAAGGGTTGAAGCGTCCTCGTTCGGGCCTTGGATTGAGGGGGGAGGTCATGGTCGACGACGCCGAACTTGCCGCCCGCCGCGTTCGGCTCAAGATGGCCCTCGAAGACCTGCGTGAAATGCGCGGCTTCGGAACCGAATTGGTGACCCTCATCATTCCTCCAGACCGGCATATCTCGGACGCCCGTTCCATGCTCCAAGTGGAGCACGGCCAAGCGGCCAACATCAAGTCAAAGGGGACGAGGAAGAACGTTCAGGGCGCGATCGAATCCGCCATTTCGACCCTGACTCGGTTCAAGACCCCGGGCGATCACGGCCTGGCCATCTTTGTCGGTTCCATCGTCATCGGCAACAACAAGTCGCGCATGGTGAACATCGTCGTCGAGGACCCGCCGCAACCGCTTCTCTCCTTCCGCTACCGCTGCGATTCCACCTTCGAACTCTCGCAACTCGAAGACATGCTCGTCGACAAGAAGTCGTACGGGTTGTTCGTCATCGACCGAGCAGAGGCCGCCTACGGCATCGCCAGCGGGAAGCGTATTCACGTCCAAGAGCAACTGGTGTCGAACATCATGGGCAAGCACCGGCAAGGTGGCCAGTCTGCCCAGCGTTTCGAGCGACTCATCGAGGAAGCGGCGCACAATTTCTTCAAGCGGGCCACGGAGCACGCGTGCGATTATTGGTTGCCCGAACTGGAGAACATCCAGGCGATCATCATCGGCGGCCCGGGTGCGACCAAGGATTACGTCGTGAAGCAGGAATACTTCCATCACGAGATCACCAAGAAGATCGCTGCGACCACCTTCGACGTGGGCTATTCCAACGAGTCCGGCATCCGAGAACTCGTCGACAACGCGGGCAACTTGATGCAGGAGATTGAACTTGATTCCGAGCGTGAGGTCATGAACGCCTTCCTTTCGGAACTCATCAAGCCAAGTCCCAAGGCCACCTACGGTGAGCGCATGATCCGCGATGCCTTGGCTGCGGGCGCCGTGGACCGGTTGCTCATCTCGGAAAGCCTCCGCAAGAACATCACCGATCTGTCGTGCGACAGTTGCAAACACACGTGGACGGAAACGGTTGACCGCCATGAGAGCCTGCCGTCTTGCCCCTCTTGCGACAGCCACAAGGTCAGCGCGGTCGAGGAACGCCCGCTCATCGACGAACTCATCACGGCCGCCACGCAAAGCAACACCGGCGTGGTCTATATTTCCGTAGACACCGAGGAAGGTGCTCAACTCTACGAAGGCTTTGGTGGCCTTGCGGCGCTGCTGCGCTACCCGATGATGTGAGGGTTCACGATGCAGATCCTTCTCGATGCCGTGTCCGGTGACCTTGAGGCCGCCTTGGCGAGCGTTGGCGTCGAAGGCGACCTTTGGCGGCGGGTCATTGGGCCCGCCCGAGAGCGCAAGGAAGGCGACGTCGCCTTGCCGTGTTTTCCGTTCGCCAAGATGGTTGGACGGCCTCCGGCCGAAATCGCAGAAGCCGTTGCTGCGGCCATGGACGGCCACGAGGCCTTGTCCGAGGTCCGCGCCACCAACGGGTACCTCAACCTCGTGGCCAACCCGGCGTGGCTGGCCGCCCAGCTCCTCGACGACGACGGGCCATTGGGCGCACCCGTGGCGCCCGAGGACGGGCTCGTCCTCATCGAACACACCTCGGCGAACCCAAACGGGCCCTTCCACGTCGGTCGAGCACGGAACGCCATCCTTGGCGACACGCTGGTTCGGTTGAACCGCTTGGCGGGCCGCAACGTTCGGGCGGAATACTACGTGGACGACATGGGCAAGCAGGTTGGTGTGCTGGCCTGGGCCCTCGCCAACCTTTCCGAAGCGGACGTCGCCGCAGCCCTGTCCGACCGTGGTGACGTGGATTCGACATGGGCCCACAAGCCTGACCATGCGCGTGTTCGCTGGTACCAAGCCGCGCAAGCGATTCGCTCTGCACAGGAAGGCACGCCCGAGGGCGAGGCGATCGAGAAGGCCATCGGCACCATGGTGCACGCCAGCGAGCACGGTGACGAAGCCGTGCTCGAGGCCTTCGAAGCCGCGTACACGCCGGTGCTCGAAGGCATGCTGGAGACCCTTGGGCGTCTGGGCATTTCCTTTGACGCCTTCACCAAGGAATCCACCTTCGTGGTGGACGGCTCGGTGGCGGCCATCATGGATCGCCTTGCGACCTTGGACATCCACGGCGAAGCGGACAACGGCGCTCGCTTCCTCGACCTTGGCCAACGCGGCCTCAAAGGCAAGACCGAGTTCTTCTACCGGCGAGGTGACGGTTCCTCGCTGTACGCCACCCGCGACCTGGCGTACCACCGCTGGAAGTGGACCCAAGCCGATCGTTTGTTGAACGTCCTTGGCGAAGATCACCGCCTGCAAGCCAAACAGGTCGGATTGACCCTGAATGAATTGGGTGAATCAACGCCTGAAGTTGTGTTCTATAGCTTCATCAAATTGCCCGAAGGCAAGATGAGCACCCGTCGAGGCAACGTCGTCTTCATGGACGACTTGCTCGAGGAAGCGAAGGCCCAGGCGGCCACCGTGGTGCGGGACCTGCGTCCGGAGTACGAGGAGGCACAAATCGATGCCATTTCCGAAGCCGTGGCCACCTCAGCGGTTCGTTTCAACATCATCAAAGTCAGCCCCGAGAAGGGCTTCACCTTCACTTGGGAGGAAGCGTTGAGCTTCGAAGGGGGCTCTGCACCCTTCGCCATGTACGCGCACACGCGCGCCTGCAGCATCTCACGGAAGTTGGAGGAGGCCGAGCCCGCTGTTGAGGGTCCGTCCTTTGACGGCCCGATGCCGGACGGATTGGTGGACCTTCTTCGTGTTCTGGCCGTCCATCCTGACGTCTTGCGCAACGCCGTGCAGCAGCACAAGCCGCACCTGTTCGCCTTGCACATGCTGGATTTGGCGAACGCGTACAACGGCTTCTACCGTGATTGTCCCGTCATCGTCAAAGGCCGTGCGCATGCCCTGCATGCCGCGGTCAGCGAGCGTGCGCGCGAGGTGCTTCACGCGGGCCTGACCGGTCTTGGGCTGGTTCCACTTGAGCGCATGTGAGGCGTCTTCCGCCACGCTGACGCTGGTCTTGGAACGCCTCCTGCCTCTCCCGTACGGCGTCAGGGTTTTTCTTTGAACTTGGAAGGCGGCTCCATGAACGGCCGAGAGAAGGGGCTTCAATCGCTCAGTCTCGTGGCCATCGTCGTGCTCTCCGCCGTGGTCTTTGACCTGCTGAGCGAACCCGACCAAGACCCAGAAATCGTCTACGTTTTGGTCGACAACCGCATGATGTTCGACGAGAATTCCACGGTCATCGAACTTGATCGAAGTGAAGTGGCCCGCATTGCCTCGTTCAACATCAAGGTCTTCGGTGATACGAAGATGAGCAACGCGACGGTCGTGGCCGAGTTGGTGGACCTCTTCCAAGCCTACGACATGGTGGC
>QQSJ01000093.1 GCA_003602635.1 Candidatus Poseidoniales archaeon | reverse complement strand
TCAATCGCCATTTGTTCGCGACCTCCAACGCCCTCAGCGTAGGTTCGCAACTCACGGGACAGGGACGCCAAGACCGAACCTCCGCCGGTCAGAACGGCTCCGTCTTCCCACGCCACGGCCACGACGCCCACGGCGTCGTCGAAGGCGCGGCGGATCTCATCCACCACGTGCTCCGTGCCACCGCGCAGCAGCACAGAGACGGACTTGGCTTCCGGGCAACCGGTAAGGAAGGTCATGTCGGATTCGCCGATCTTGCGTTCTTCCACGCGGGCTGCATGCCCAAGGTCGGCATCGCTCAAGTCGTCGATGTTGGTGACGACACGACCGCCGGTGGCCTTGGCCAAGGCTTCCATGTCGGACTTCTTGGCACGGCGGATGGCGAAAACGCCGGCCTTGGCCAAGTAATGCTGAGCGAGGTCGTCGATGCCCTTCTGGCACACCACGACGTTTGCGCCGGTGGCGCAGATGGTTTCCACCAAGCCACGGATGTAGTTCTGCTCTTCTTCGAGGAAAGCAGCCAGTTGGTTTGGGTCAGTGATCTGAATCTTTGCGTCCACTTCGGTCTTCTTGACCTCGATGGCGGAGTTGATCAGCGCGATGCGCCCTTCGGACACCACACGAGGCATCCCGGCGTGCACGCGTTCCTTGTCGAGGATGATGCCGTCAACGAGGGTGCTGTCACGGATGGAGCCGCCTTGGCGCTTCTCCACCTTGATGTCGTCGAGGTCCACGAGTCGCTCGTCGTCTTCGATCCGACCAACGGCGTTCACGGCACGGACGCAGATGTCCGCGAGGAAGGCCTTCACCGCACCTGCCGACTTGCCGGTGAGCGAGGTCTTCGCCACTTCGAGCAGCATCTTGTCGTCGTGCCCTGTGGCCAAACCGTGCTGATCCAAGGATTGAATCGCGTGTTCGGCCGCCAAACGGAACCCTTCGCAGATGATGGTCGGGTGAACGTTCTGTTCGATGAGGTCCTCGCTTCGCTTGAGAAGTTCACCGGCGAGCACCACGGCTGAAGTCGTGCCGTCGTAGCAGTGTTGCTCCTGGGTCTTGGCGACCTCGATGATCATCTTGGCCGCAGGATGCTCGATGTCCATTTCCTTCAGGATGGTCGCTCCGTCGTTTGTAATGACCACGTCGCCGATGGAGTCAACAAGCATCTTGTCCATGCCTTTGGGGCCGAGCGTTGAACGCACGGCATCGGCGACGGCCTTGGCCGCAGCGATGTTGTTCGACTGTGCTGTTCGACCGCGCGTGCGCTGCGTCCCTTCCTTGAGGATGAAAATGGGTGCTTGCCCCTGTTGTCCTTGATACATGACGTCGCCTCGATGCCTGCGAGGGCGGGGCCGACTTCAACCCTACGTCCGGCGCTGGAGGTTCTCAAGCACGGCCGTTTTGTTCAAGCCACATGTGCCCGTAGGTCTGCCATTGCTCCATGGACCAGCCCTCAGGGAGCCCTTCAGCAGGGACCGGAGGAGCCGCGGGGGCCGCAGGTTCAGCAGGGGGCGCAGGCGCTTCAGGCGCTGGAGCCGGGGCCGCGGGCGGGGCGCCCGCCGGAGGAGCCTCCGAGGGAATGCTCGGCGCAGCCTTGACGCCAGCGTAGGTCGCCTGGAGGCTGTCTTCGTATCCGTCGTCCGCCCAATCGTCGATCGCGTCTTCCTCGATGCCGCCGATGATGCGCATCACGGCAAGGCCTCCGACGACGACCACAATCGCGGTCAGGAGAATCATGATCACGTTGCGCACAGCACCGCTGTTGCCTTCGGTATCGTCGTCCGTGCTGTCCACCAAGGACGTGCGGACCATGGTGACCGTCATCTGAGCATCGGCCGCGTCGCTGACCGTCTCGGAACGGGCCCAAACGGTGAAGTTGACCGTCTTGCGTTCCTCATCGAGGTTCACCAAGGTCGTGTCAGAGATGATGAGCTCCACCGTGACCTTGCGCTCTTCGCCCACTTGGAGGACGAAGTTTCGGTCTTGTGAGTTGATTCGCACCTGCATGTAGCTCCCCGCTTCACCGGCGTCGAGTTCCATGGCCACGGCTTGCGCCGTCGTGTATTGGTTGCGGACCGTGAGTTCCATGAAGTGATCCGCATCGGCGGTGTCGATTTCGAGCGGAATCACGGAGGGGATGCGCAGCCAGTTCTGGGAGCCAACACGGTACAATGCATTCCCAGTGTCCGAAATCGACGGGTCGTTTTGCGAGGTGGCGGTCACGCCGAGTTGCAACTCTCCCTCCGTGCCGGAGATGAAGGAGAAACTCACGCTGACGTTTTCGGACGCACCAGGGGCAATCCATGAGCTGACCTGCCACGCAGCCTCGGCGACCATGCCCTCAGGCACCACGAGGCTGATGTTGAACCGGTCTGCCTTGTTGCCGTCGTTCCGCACTTCGAACTCCATGGATTGAGGCGGATCCCCTGGGATGTAGGATTGGTCGGCGTCTTCGTCGAGCACCGTGACCGCGGCCGTGTCGAGGATTTCGACGGAAATTTGGAGGGACTTGCCCACCGTGTTGTCGTTGACGTTTCGGGCCACGACGGTCGCGGTGTAGAAGCCTGGTTCGAGCCCGAGGGGCATGTTGAACCGCAGAGCAACGTTGGCTTCACCGTCCCATGCATCCAGCATGGCCGTCTGTTCAGAGAGCAACTCTGCCCGAAGCAACCAGTTGGATTGCTGCAGTTCGAAGGTGTACTGCTCTTCCGCGTTGCCGGTGTTCATCAGGGTCAACGGAATCACGCGGGCTTGGCCGTTGGCGGAACCGGTGATCTCGTAGGTCTCGGACGTGAAGTCCAACGAACGGAGGACGGGGACTTCGATGTTCCGAACCAACACATCGGTGCCGAACAACGCGCCGCTGCAGGTCGGGCAGGTGGCGCGCAGGTTGAACGAGACCTCGCCGGGTGCGGCCAGTTCGTAGGCGGTGACGTTCAGGTGCAAATCCATGGATTCACCCTTGCTCAGTGCAATTGGCATCTGCACCGGCACGCCGGTGTCGTTGACCACAACGCCGTCCCAACCTGACTCGGAGAAGATCGGATTCAGGCGGTAATTGGCCTCACGGTTGCCCGTGTTTTGCAGACGGAACGGAATCAGTCCAGATTCGGACGGGTAGAGGTTGTCGGCAAGCAGCGCGGTGTTGCTGCTCAACTGGACGCTGTGTTGTTC
>QQSJ01000092.1 GCA_003602635.1 Candidatus Poseidoniales archaeon | reverse complement strand
ACAGCACCAGGTCGCACCATCGAGGGGGCTCAAACCGTCGGGTCCGTGTCGGGGGCCGCTCCAGCGGTGGAGGCGGTCGAGGCCGCAGTGGCGGTGGAGGTCGGAGTAGCGGAGGCGGCCGCAGCAGCGGAGGCGGCGGCCGCAGCGGCGGTGGCGGACGCGGTCGTCGCTGACGATCAATCTGCGGAGCGTCCGTCCGTGACGAAGCCTTTCCAGCGGCGCATGTACTCGATGAAGACAGGACTGAGGTCGGCTGCTGCAAGCGCTTCAGGCGAAAACGGTGGACGTGCGGGAGCATAGTCCGCTTTGGCCAACCCTTCTGGCCATGCCGGGTGACCGATGGCCACGCGGGCCACGCCGACCAAGTCGGCCCCCTCTCCGAGCACGTAGGTTGCCTCGGCCCCGTCCCAGATGGCCCCCGTCGACAACAAGGGATAACCCTCCGGCAAGGCAGTGCGGAAACGTCGCGTCAGGGTGCGCGGGTCATCGGGTTCATCCGGCGCGCCCTGGAAAGCGTCCCAGCAGGAGATGTGCAGCAAGTCCACGCCCCATGCCGGCAACCACGTCGCCAACTCAAGGCTCTCGGCCAAGCGAATGCCCATGGCATCGATCTGCGGTGAAAGGCGCACGGCCAGAAGGAATTCGGGTGACGTGGCGGCTCGCACCCCGTCGACGATGGCCTTCAGGAAGGCGGCTCGACCGGACAGGTCGCCGCCCCACGCGTCGGTTCTCCGGTTTGTTTTGGTGCCAAGGAATTGCGCGACCAGGTACCCATGCGCCCCGTGAAGTTCGACGCCGTCAAAGCCGGCTTGTTCGCACCGCACCGCCGCCTCAACGAAGGCCACCACCACCTCTTCCACTTCCGATTCGGTCAACGCTCGGGCCGGTTCTTCCGCCCCTTGATCGTTCACATCACTGGCCGAAACGGGTTGCTGGCCCGTCACGGCGCGAGGAGCGCGGAGCCCGCCATGGAAGATTTGCACGAGGCTTACAGCGCCCCGGGAACGCAACCCATCGGCCAACTCGGTCAAGCGTGGGAGCTGATGGTCGCCCCACACGCCCATTTCTCCTTCCCAGCCTTGACCGCCCTCATCGACGTGCGCAGCCGCCGTCGTGACGATTCCAAAACCACCCTCCGCTCGACGAAGCAACCAGCGGATTTCCTCGTCCGAAAGCACACCATCGGCATGTGATTGCTTGTTGGTCATCGCGGCGACGACCGTTCGGTTGCGAAGCGTTGGACGCCCGTCACCAAACGAGAACGGGTCGAGCGGGTGCACCATCGTGGACCACCTCAGGCGTCGGGCTCTGGCAACCGGCCGCGCATGCGGAGCCATCCTTCGGAGCCCCACATCAGGGCATAGAGCGAGGTCAGCCAAAGCACGAGATGCATCCATGCCGAATCCGGGCCAGGAAGTCCGGTGCCGTCGGACATGGAAGGCAGAGCGAACAAGAGCAGGCAGCCAAGCACCACGGTCACGCCATGGACGATCCATCGCATGGCGGCGAGGATTTCAGCCGAAGAAGCCCGCATGTCGCGAACTTGCGCCTCGGTCAAGACCGCCGTGATGCCGGTCAGGCGTGACCATGCCGTGTCGCCGTCCCACTGTAGACGACCGAGACGGAAACGGTGCAACCCCTCGATGGCCAAAAACAGGGTGGTCCACAACACCACGACCTCGAGGAACGGTGCTGCGCCCAAGAGATTCAATTCCCCCCACGTGGACCAGATGAGCAGGGCCCAAAGCCACACCACGAGGCCAATTTGGAATTGGCGCGTGAACTTCGAAATGCGAAGGAGCAGGTCTGCGTCATGGGCCAAGAACCACTCCAAGGCGATGACCAAGCCCACCAGGCCAGACACGCCAGCCCCAAACAGCAGCCACCACCAATCCAGGCCGTCGTCGCGCCAGGCGACGAGGAGCGCGATGAGGCACCATCCGAGCGCCAACACCGAGGCGGCGTTGCTCGTTGCTTGCATCGTGTACAACGGGTCGCGTCCGTCCTTCAGGACGGCAAGACCGCCCATCAGGCGGACCTCGAACGCCGAATCGTCCACCACGCCATGCGCGGCCGCCGTCATGCCACCCACGGCGGTGATGCGGGACTTGGCGACGATGCCCACGTCGTCGTCGCTGTTCCAGCGTGAACCGCGCGCCGCCGCATCGGCGGCACCAGACCCGCCCCGCTTTCGGTGGGCGCCCGCCGAACGGGAGCGTGCCCACCGACGCACGTCGTCGGTGATCAGGTCCTCCACTTGATCTTCAGACAACGGAGCCCCGTGGTCGGTGTACAACCAGCGGCATTGGACCGGGAAAGGGTTCTCGTCAACGTCTGGAGCCACGACCTGGAACTGGCCGGGGCCCAACGTGGGCAGCTGTCCGACCAGGTCGACATCGCTGCCGGATTCCTTCAGCAAGTGGCGGACTTTCTCAACGTCTTGCGGTTGCGTGAAGCGGCCGACGAAGGTGGTGTTGGCTTGGGCGAGGATCTTGTAGTCCACGTCGCTGACGTTCTGCGTGGCCAACACGCAGGCCACACCGTACTTTCGCGCCTGCTTGAAGATGAGTTTGATGAGGTCCTTGGCCGGGGGATTCCGGGGATGCGGCGGCAGGTAGGGCGCCACTTCGTCCATGAAGAAGAGCAGCTTCAGTTCCCCTTCAGCCGGCTGTTGCGTCAACATCCAGTCGTAGAGTTCGCGGGACAATTCCTGCACGAAATACTGCTTCTGGTTCTCGTCCTGAATCGTGTTCAGATAGACGATGTTCAGCGGAATCTTGCCGGGCACCGCCGGTTCGGTGAACGCGTCGATGTTGATCGGCACGCCGTTGGAAAAGAGCAGCTGATTGACGCCGCTTGAGAAGGCCGACAAACGCCGGGCCAACTCATACCGCGTGGCTTTGGGCAACCGTTCCTCAAAATCGGTCAGTCCATGGTCGCCCGCCACCACCGTCCACGGGGGCAATTGCGGTGCTTCNCCTTCGAATTCCTCGTCAGGCTCTGCGAAGCACTCGGGATACAGGTGCCTTAGGAAGGCATCGTGGGGTTCGCGCACCACGCGCGACAGCGATTGGAAGTCCGCCACGTCCAAGCCGACGCGCGTGCCTTGGACGAGCACTTCGTACAGGTAGGGTTTGATCGTCTTGCCCTGTGCTTTTTCGACGTCGTAGCCGGCCAGGCTCGTGAACCCTGCCGCCACCATGTCCCATGCGGTGATCGCCTCTTCCGGGTCGAGGTCGGCCGGTGGAGCGTGGAACGGGTCGATGCACAACGGCAACCCCTTGCTGCGCAAGGGCGTCCAAATGCGCACCTCCGTGCTGTCAAGCAAGCGCCGCATCCGCGCCGCATCCTCGCCCTTGGCTTCGACGGTGGATGCGTCGCCCCCAAGCGCAAGGCGGGCGAGGTCGCCTTGAGG
>QQSJ01000091.1 GCA_003602635.1 Candidatus Poseidoniales archaeon | reverse complement strand
TCCCCAAGCGGAGGACCGTCGAGGTGGTGGACCGTAATGCGGTCCCCTCTGGCAGGCCGATGGGCCGAGCGTTGGGAATCCAACCGAAGGATTCGAGAGTTGCGCTCCAGCACCCAATCTGACGAAACCACCTACGCCAGGGACCGCTGCATTGGGCATGAGAACGCCCACCGCTCCCGTATCGAGCAAAGCATGGCTGAAATCCTTGAGGAGGCCACGTCGTGAAGGACGCCGAGTATTACGACGAAGTGGCGGCTTACTACGACGTCGAGGCCGATGAGTTCGAAGCTCGGGTCTGTGACAACCACGTTCGCCAACACATGCTCGACGCCTTTCGTGAGGTGACCCTGCAACAACAACCGAAACGCATGCTCGAAATTGGCTACGGCCCCGGCGTGGACATGTTCTGGTTCGCAGAACAGCCCGGCGTGGAAGTGGTGCATGGGCTCGACGTCACGCCGGCCTTCCACCGCATGGTGCTGGAAAAGTCCGAGGCCATGAACGAAGAAAAGGTCAGGCCGATGTTGGGCTCCGCCGAAGAAGCCTTGAGCAACATGGGTGAAAAGAAGGTGGACACCGTCTTTGTCTACTTTGGCGCACTCAACACGACGACGGATCTTGATGCATCGGCCAAAGCCATCGCTTCGGTTTTGGAGCCCGGTGGCCGGGCCGTGCTGAGTTTTGTGAACCGATGGTACCTCTTCGACGTGCTCTGGAACCTTGTGATGCTGCGCCCAAAGGCCGCTTTGGCTCGCCTGCGGCCCGTGTGGGGAGGGTACAGCCCCACGCGCTACCTCCCTTCCGTCTGTCATTCCTCCCGCAGCGTGCACAAGGCCTTCTCACCGCACCTCAAACGCGTTCAACGCGAAGGGTTCTGCATCACCCACCCCGCGTGGTATCGGCACCAATGGGCCCCCAAAGGATCGCTTCGAAACCGCCTCTTTTTGTTCGCCGACCGGGTGCTGAAGTACACCCCTCTGTGGAACCTTGGCGAATACAGCCTCTACGTCTACGAACGACCGATGACGGACTGAAGCACCCGCTCCAAATCTCGGAGAGCATCAGATTCCTCTGCGGCTTCACCCTGACCGTCGTCCATGCGGAGGCTGGCAAAGATGGAGGCAGCCGCCTGCTTCCCATAGGCACGACGCGTGCGTGAAGAACTCCATTCCTCGACGTCCACCCCGCGTGCGTGGGCCACACGTTCTGCAAAGTCCCGTTGACGGCACCGCACCAGCAAGGGCGGGTGAACCACGCCATCCGGCTGCTCGTCCACCGTCGCCCACAGCCATGAGGCAAAACGTTCCAGATCCACGATGGACATCCACATGCTACCGTCGCCAAAGCATGGCACTGTGGCGCTGGTGTAGAGCATGGAGAACCATGAGCCAGAACTCAAGATCCAGGGGGCTCGAACAACCGTGCATCCTGCCCCAGCACGCGTTCGCCAAGGGGCTTCTCCGATGGCGTACGCTTGCGCATACCCGATGGGATTCACGGCCGAGGAGGGCGTCACGAGGGCCTCGCCGCAGTCCCCGTACGACAACGATCCGTGCACAGCCAGCGTGTGCAGGCCGTGCGCCTGCGCCGCTGAGAGCATGGCTTCGTTGGCGACTGCGGTGCGTTTGGCGATACGTCGGCGGCCACGATCGGTACCCGCTGAGGGGCGTGCAGCATGGAGCAAATGGCTCATGCCCTCAAACCACGAAGGCCAAGGCAAGGCTGGATCGTGAAGATCACCCTTCACCACCTCGTGCTGACCTTCGACGGGTGTGGTGTGCGCCAACACCCTCAACGGTCGATCGGCACAACCAATCAGAGCACGTCCGACAAAACCGCTTGCACCGGTGAGAAAGGTGTCCGGGGACGTGGCCAACGAGGTCACTCCTCGTAGAGGACCCAATCCGGCTCGCCGGGATCACGGTACCACCACGAGCCTTCCTCGTCTTCGTACCATTCCACCCCGTCTTCGTCCACGGTGATGCCGCCGTCGTCGTCCGCTTCCTGGACCGGTTCAGGCTCAGGTTCGGCCTCAGGGTCGTTCAGGCCGGACTCAAGGGCAATTTGTCGCTTGACGTCCTCCACGCCCTCCTCGGCGTTGGCGAAAACGCGAGCGTCGGACAACACCGCGGCTTGGTGGTCTCCTGCCTTGACGGCATCGTCGGAGTCTTGGATGAATTCGTCCGTCATCTTGGCCCGGAATTCTTCGAATTCATCGCGCCCAAAACTGCCCACGAAGGAATCGTCGGTGGTGGCCATCAACTCGTCGAGGTTCTTCCTTCGCCCGGCCTTGATGTCCGGTGCGTCAGGCATGTCTTCGTCGTAGAATTCATCGCCGTCGTCCTCGAAGCGGTCGAAGGTTCGACCGTCCGGGTCTGCGTCTTCGATGGCGTCCATGAGCAGGTCGTGCTCCTCTGCGTCGATCTCCTCTTCCTCGTAGGCCGCAAGGACTTCTTCAACCACGTCGCCGAGTTTCCGCGCCAGTTTGGCTTCGTCGTCCTCATGGTCGTCCTCAAGCTTGGCGATTTGCTTCAGGAGCTTTTCGTACGGCGTCCCGGTGAGGGCGCCCATGAACCTGCTGAACCCAC
The DNA here is from genome assembly GCA_003602635.1 of Candidatus Poseidoniales archaeon. Lineage (GTDB taxonomy): Archaea > Thermoplasmatota > Poseidoniia > Poseidoniales > Poseidoniaceae > MGIIa-L3. The sequence continues at coordinate 6,624 of QQSJ01000091.1, read as the reverse complement.
CTCGCTTCCGGGCCATGGGAAATCTCTGAAGCGGGCTGGACTTGAAGGGTTCCCCTTCCCTCGTCACATGGAACGGTTCATGGCCGGTCCACCCCACGTCCGTTCGGGTCCGATGGTCGAGGCATGGCTCGTTGAAGCAATGGAACGCTACAACGAGGAGTCGTTGGAGCGCCGTGAAGCCTACGCGGCTCAGGTCCACTTGCCCGGTTCGGTCCTGCAGGACCTCGTTTGGTGGGCCTTGCAAGCGTTGCCGGACGAAATCCTGGTCGGATTGGACGTGGACGGCGAGCGCCCGCACCAGCCGGATGCGGAAGCGGCCTATGCCGGTGAAAGCCACCGTGACGGGTTGTTTGCTGGACAAGGCTTCGTCATCAGCGAAGCCGCGGTGGTCAACCGCGGCGACTCGTACTCCGTCCACCATCTGCCGGAAGATTGGACCGACGACCTGTTCCGAAGCGACCGTGGCAACCGGGGTGGCCGGTTCACCCACTGGTTGCACACCCACCCCAACGCTCCAGCGGTGCCCAGCGGGGCCGATGCCGATGCGGCTCAGGAAACGCTTGGCGTGGACATGATCCTCGGGTTGCGCTTCTCGCCTGAAGGACCGCTCCCTTGGTTCGACGACGTGGACGGAACGCGCCGCACCCTCGCTGCGCCGGAACAACCGCGGCGCTTTGGCCGACGAGGGCCGCCGGTCCTCGGCGTCGCGCCCAGCGGACACCGGATTCACGAAATCCAGTTGATCGCGTTCCACCGCACGGGACTTGGCGTCAACGTCGTGCTCGTGGACGAGGAAGGTTGGCCCTACGGTTGGCCGCACGACTGATTCAGGCCACGTAGGCGTAGAGGCCGTCAAGCCGCTCCGGGTTGACGCCCAAATCAGACAACCCGAGGCGTGACTCTGAATGCATGACCACCTCGCCGGTGACGCGGTCCAATGAGATGGTCACGTCGTCGACAAAGCCCCACACCGGCGTCGCTGCAGCATAATGCCGGAAGTCTGCGGTCTCATGCAAGAGCGTGAGGCGGGAGGTGTTGTCGGCCCAATCGTCCACCGTGTTCCAGAAGGCGTCCTCCGCTCCAGCCGCGACGATCAGCGGAGAAGCGTCGATGCGATGGGTGTCGTCGAACGAAAGGCGGGCGCAGTTGGCGCTGTCGCTGGCGCACGGTTCCGGGTCATCGACGTAAACCGGATGAGGGGAGAGGAGCGTGATGGTCACCCTCGCCATGAGGAAGACCACGACCAGGAGCACGAGCGTGGTACGAAGGCGAGCGAGGAAGGTCATGCCTTCACCTCCGGACGGCCCGCAGCATCCCAGCCGCGCAAACGGTAGTAGGCGGTGAGGCAGGCGGCTTCGTCGTCGTCGTCTTGGAAACTGACGCACCCTTGGGCCACGCCGCTGGGCAGCGGTTCCTTGCGCAGCCGCCACGAAAGGAGGTCCTCCGTTGCTGCATCACGGCCAAGGGCACGCCAATGGTTGACGTTCCAGCCGCGCGCAAGATCCCACTGCAAGGCGGCTCGTTCACAGAGTTCGTCCCAGGTGGCCTCGTCGCCGGTGATGGCCGTCCATGCTTTTGCGAGCATCGCGTCTGGACTGGCCCCCTTGGCGAACGCACACAAGATGAGTGAATCACGGACCACGATGGCGTTCTGGCTCTCGATGAGTTCGGGCACAAGGTCCAGCGCACTGTCGCTGGGCAGGCCCGTAGGCGCCTTGTACCCGGCCCGCATGTGCGATGCGCCGACGTTCGCGGTCATGTAGGCAAGGGCGTTGCCGCGCTTACCACGTGGGTCCCATGCGGGCAGGTCGAGCCCCTTGCAGTGCGCGGTGCATCGGGTGGCAGGATGGCCGGTCATCGATTCAACCGTGTCAGCGAAGGCCACGGCACCGCCGTGCAAGGTCCCGAACAAGGAGCCGTCGCCGGGCGTGGCCGCACACAACGCGGCCAGGGCCAACGGAGGAAGAGCGGCGTCGCCAAAGCGCCAAGTCACGGCATCGCCTTCGGCGTACGGCCCGAAGGCAAAGGGCGCGGCGAAGGCAGATCCCCATGCTTCGGGAAGCCATCCGCGTTCGGCCAATTCACAGACGAGGCTCAAGGCCGCACCAGAGGAGATCGTGTCGAGGCCAAGGCGGTTGCAGGCATCGTTCCCGTCCATCACGTCGAGGCTTGAGGTCAGACCGAGGTTGCTGCCCATCATCGCGAGCGTCTCGTATTCGGGCCGCTCAACCCGGTTGATGTGCACCGGCCGGCCCTTGGTGCGCACACCGTCCACGGTGGGCCGGTCGGCCGCCTCGCACGCGATGGGGCAAGGTGCGCAGCATCCTGATTGTTTGGCGTCAGGGTGCTCGTCATGCCAGTGTTCTCCAGAAAGGCGGTGGGCATCGAGGGCGTGTGGCCCGTCGCTGCTGATGCCCGGCACCGGCGTCGAGGTCGGCGAACCTGCTCCCACCGCGACCTTGGCCTCGGCCAAGGGCGGCACCACGCCGTCTGCAGCGGTGTAATTCGCCGTGGGCATGCGATCGTTTTCCGAAGCGTACAGCGGACCACGGCTGGTTCCAAAGGCGTAGAACGGGTCGCCAACACGGCGTTTGAGCCCCATTTCCTGCCGTTGGACCTTGACCGCTGAGGCAAGACCCTCGGAATCGTGAATGCGGGCCTTGTCACGTGCCTCGACCGAGGCGTTCACGGTGATGGCTTTCAGGTGCTTGAAGCCAAATTGTGCTCCCGTGCCACCGCGGCCGGCGGCTCGGCGTCCGGCGGTGATGGGCGAAGCGAACCGGACGCCGGCCTCTCCGCCAGGACCGATGGAGAAGCACTCCCCAAGGCCGTCGAGGGCCTGTTCACAGGCCCAGGTGGTCGCGCCCGATAATTCGGGACACGGCACCAAACGGGCCTCGAGGTCTGAGATTTCGAGGCGCACCAGCGCATCGCTGGCCCCGGTGACAAAGAGGCCGTCCCAACCGGCTTCACGCAGGCGGTGACCGAGGTTGCCACCGACGTAGGTGTCGATGTACACGTCGGTCAACGGAGAGCGCGACACGACCACGGCACGTCCAGCCGAGCCGACCTTTGTGCCTTGGAAGGGTCCGGTGAACACCAGCAAAGGCGTCGAAGGATGGCGAGCGACGTCAGAACCGCCCGTGATGGGATGCACGAGGTCGTACGCGGCAGGATCGGTGGTGTCCCATTCGACCAGCACCCGGGTGGCCAGACCCTTGCCGCCCATGCCTTCGAGGCACCACGCATGCGGGAGGGTACGGGTTTCGATGGTCCCGTTGGAGAGGTTCACGAACAGCACGCGACCGGGGAACCCGTCGAAGCGCCATGCCTCCATGCGTTCACCTCACAGCTCCACACGGCGCCATGCGCCGTCTTCATGGGCGTACACGCGGGGCACGCCGGTTGGAATCTCAAGCGACAGCACCTCGTCTTCGGTCAGGCCTTCGATGGCCATCACCATGCTTCGCAGGGAATTGCCGTGCGCCGCAACGAAGAGGTTTCGACCGGCTTCAAGGGAAGGCACCAACCTCGATGCAAGGTAGGGGAGCGTTCGCGCAGCACAGAGTTCGAGGGATTCGCCTTCAGGGGGCGGCACGTCGTAGGAGCGCCGCCAAATGTGGACTTGCTCGTCGCCGTATTGCTCTCGGGTCGCTTGCTTGTCCAAGCCTTGGAGGTCGCCGTACATGCGCTCGTTGAGTTGCCACGCCACGTGCACGGGAAGCACGTCCGCGCGACCCGCTTCGCCGCGAATGGTCGCCCACTCGGCCATGCGTCGTTCGTTTTCGCCGAGCCCTTCCAAGCCGCCTTCAGGAACGGGGTGCTGCACGACGGGAATGCGCCCACCGTCGTGCTGGGCCAGGGCCAGCATCGCGGTCATTTGCGCACGAACGAGGGTGGAGACGTGGACTTCGTCGATCGGAAGGTGGGCGATTTGCTTCCCCCCCTCGACGGCCTCCTCGATGCCGACGTTGGTGAGGGGGACGTCGACCCAGCCGGTGAAGCGGTTGGCCGCGTTCCACATCGACTGCCCGTGACGCATGAGGATGAGCAAGGCCATGGGACTCATGTGGACCACCGCGCGGCCGGCCATGAGGCTTCCCACGACCTCAAGCCGAGGCCATCGTCATGCCAAGCAACCAGAACGTGGGCACAAAGCCCCAAATGATCAGCACCACATTCTTCCACCATGCCCTTGATGCATAGGAGACGAAGGCGTCTTCCCATTTGGCTTCAAGACGCTCCTTTCCATAATCGGCCACCCGTCCAACGATTCGTTCTGGGAAGGACACAAAGCGTTCGAGAAAGATCATCGCGGCAAGTGAGGCCGGCGTTCGCTTGTTTTCCTCATCGTGCTCTTTGACCCGCTTTTGAGCCATGCCAACCGCTGCTCGCGCGCCAAGTTTTGCGGCGGTTTTGGACACGCTTGGACGAAGATACACCGCGTACCGCAAGCCATCAAGAGCGCTGATGGCCATTTTTTTCCCGAAGGATTTCGTTTCACTGGCCATCATGCGAAGGTGGGCGCCTGCGGTGTGGGAGCGAAAAACATCCAAGACGATCCAAAGAATGAACACTGCGAAGGTAACAACACGCTGAGGGTTTGTTAAATCCGTGAGCAGTAAATCGTTCTCACTGTAAAGGAAGAACGATGCAAGTGCGACGAAGGGTAACGTTGCCAGAACAAGTTCCTGGCGCACAAATGCTCCTAGTCCTGGAACCTCTAGCGATCGAAAGAGTCGGATACCTTCTCTGAACTCAACGCCAAACAGGCGCAATATGGCCACACAGGACGGAACAATCAGGAGAATCCGACTCATGCCTGAGAAAACCAACGTGAGAAGCGCTATGTCTGGAAGTGTTTCTGGGGGAAGAAACATCCAATCACCTGTACATGATGAGGAAAATGTAGAGCAGGGGGACAATGGCCATCCCGATGTTCTGTAGGAAGGCCTTCATCGGGTTGTAACTGGTGGTTACAACATCAACTTGCTTCTGCATTTGTGCATCCATGTTTTCCCTCAGTTTAGCTGCGGCTTTTTTTGCCATGCCCTTACCGAACTGGCCCGTGTTGTAGGCAACAGTCTGTGTGTTTCTGAAAAAGTTGAATCCGCGGGCCTTCAGTTCCGACGCATTCAACCTCAAACTTCCTTCCTCATTCCTCTGCAATAGAGGATCAACTTCCTCTTTCTCTCGACGGAAGATCAGGCCAAATTCAGGATCGGACATGCTTGCAATTTTCACCAAATTGTTCCTGGTGCCGACGGCCAAATTTACTCCATGCTTCAGGACTGCATTAAGTCGACCTGAAATCGTGTTCAAGAAGTCCCGAATTTTCAGGATATCAGCCAACTGAAGGGCAATCACTGCCGTCATGACGGCAATGAAGCCCAGTGTTGTTGTTGTCGTCCATTCTGGTTGGCGATCACCGAGTGGAACAAAGATACGCAAGCCAAGAGCGAGGAGAGCAGGAGCTGTCGCAGACGCGATCTCTTGTACAATCAGAGCCCAGACGCCTTTCAAGTTCGCATCACGTCGTAGTTTGAACAAACTGGCCACGATACCAGTTCCAGACAATTTCTGAAATAAGGTCACGAGCGGATTCAACACTGCGACGATGCGGATGATGAGGATGAGCAACGCTGCGTAAACATAGAGCGTGAACGGTGACGAGAAATCCGTCAACTCATCCATCCACATGTCGCTCAAACTACCTCAGAACAAAGAGAGGAAAGAACCTCTCCCTGTTTCACGACTTGATGGCGTCAATGACCGCGTCTTCAACACGGTCCGAAAAAGTGCAAATCGCCTTGCCGGCGCGCTTCCCGTATGCATAACCGATGCCAGCGGCGGTACCGAGCCCAACAACGTTGAGGGTTTGGACGGCCAGAACAACAGCTCCACCAAGCAGTGGGATCATTCCTTCACCTCCACCACAGCGTGGGTCGTGACTTCCGCCTTCGGCCCATAGCGTTCGGTCGCGTGCTGAAAGGCTGCAACCGCAGCTCCCACCACAAACATCGTTGTTCCAATTGTCAGCATTCGTGCAATCATGTTCATTCTTCCTGGTCGTTTTTCATGGCCTTGAGCGCCGAAGCTCCTCGCTTCGTCACCGGCGCAACCGCGTTGGTCATGCCTTCTGCAACGTGTCCAACGACGTTGGTCGCGGTTTCAACGGACACCTTCGTGACCTCGCCTGTTGCGTCAACAACGGCTTTGATCACTCGGCTGGATCCAACGGCAAGCTCCACCACTGTGGCTTCGCCAGCGTTGACCATTTCCTTCACCGCGCCGGCGAATTCGTCGATCAGCGCGTTCAGGCCTTTGGAGACCTTGTCCACCGCTCGCTTGCCGGCCATGTTGTGGGGATTGAGGCCAGGGGTATAACCAAACGAGGTTCATTATACCGGTATGAAATACCACCTATGCGTCGCTTGGCAAGTAGAAGAACTCCTCCGGGTAGTAGCCCAAGCGCACACCGAGGTCGATCCAACGACCGAGATCGCCCCGCAACCCACGCCCAGCCTCGGTGACTGCGTATGCCACAATTGGATGACCACCCCTTCCTGTCTTTCCTGAAGACTCTGCCTCCAAGTGCCCTGAATCGCAAAGGTTTCGCAAATG
>QQSJ01000090.1 GCA_003602635.1 Candidatus Poseidoniales archaeon | reverse complement strand
GAATCGCGGACGGGCCGCCACACGATGCAATCAGGGCAACCCATGCCTCATCCAACGCGCCACTGCACCTGATCCCAACCACGCGCCTCGGCTTCCTTGACCAACGCCCCCTCTGGATTGACGGCGATGGCATGCCCGCACTCGCGCATGAACCAGCTGTCGGCGTGGGTGTTGCCGTAGGCCCAGCATTGGGCCAAATCGTGCCCGTTGGCTTCGGCGTCGGCCACCACCACGGGCACCTTGCCTTTCCTCCGCGGGACCGACCATCCGCGTTCTGATCCAGACAACCGTCCCGTGCGCGTGGCTGGGCCACACCCGTAGGTTGTGTCCATGCCCAGTTGCCTGCCCATGGCTTCAGCCATCGGCGCAACGGTGGCGGTCACCAAGATGCAGCGGTGGCCCTGTTCGCGGTGCCAGACAAGACGGTCCAACGCCGCTTGGGGCACACGTGGCATGAGCACCTGCTCTGCCAGTTCTTCCGAGAGGGCCTCCAACGTGGCCCACGATGCTCCGGTGAAGTGTCCACGGTTTCGGAAGGCATCGTAGGGAGCACGGCCCCTCAGGAGGTTGGCCAAGGCGCGCACGGTCCACGAGGTCAGACCGATCGGAAGGCGCCAAGGTCGCCGACGAAGCAGCGTGCCAGTGAGCGTCTTTTCGCTTGATGCGTCCAACAAAGTTCCGTCGAGGTCGAAGTACGCTGCGACCTCGCCCATGCCACGACCACAAGGCCGAGCCACATGGGGGTTGCGTCGTCAACGCTTGGGGACGACGTCATGTCCAATCTCACCGTACACGCGACGTCCTGCACCGTGGTCCTGCCACCAGGTCAATCGGTCAGCCAAGTACCGCGGGATGAAGAAGCCAATTTTCCGAGGCGTGAGGCCATGGTTTCGCATGGCCTTGTCGTTGGCCAATTCAGCCACGATGGACTGGGCTGAGCATCCAGGATTGGCCATCACGAAGCGCAACACTTCCCGTTTCAATCGCTCAAGACGTGCTTGCTTTTGGCTCCCGGTTCCAACCCTTCGAGGCATAGGTGGAGCATCCCGCTCCAACGGCTATAACGGTCCTGTGGGACCTCCCGTCACGCCATGTGCACAGGGAGCGTGGTTTTCCAGTTGGCATTGGCCAACTTCTTCGCCTTCCCGTCCGCAATGATTGGGTGGACGATGTTGAGGCGGCCGTGCATGCCGGTCACGCTGAATTTCACGCGAAGGGTGGCTGACCGATCAGCCATCATGGCGTTGATGTGTTCCTGATCCAAGGTCACCTCGGCCAAGACGCTCCCGTCGGTTTGGCTCTTCACAGTGAGCGTGGTGTGCTCAAAGTGAAGCGAGGGCCGGAAATCGTAGTCGCGCGGATCTTCCATCTGCACCGTGAGGTCCACAGAAAGGCCGTCACGAATGCCGACTCGGCTGACCTCAACTTCACCGACCATGGGACTCAGTCCGTCCCAACCGTTGGGCCTTCATAGCCTTGTCCGCCGTAGCAGGGCAGGCTCATTCGTAGGCAATCTCGACCAAACGCGGAACGAGCACAAGGATTCGAACCTCCAGGGTCCAATCGTTGCCTGGATCTGGATCAGGAGCACCGGGAATGAGGCCATCGGGGTCGGATTGATCGGCGACGATGGCCCACGTCCAGTTCCCTTGACCAAAACGAGCGCCGGGCTGGTTCAGCACCCTGCTGAGGACCTCGTCGGCCGAGTTTCCTTCGTAGACGGCGTCCTCAGGCGTGGGATTGAGGCCTTCGTCCTCGAGTTCGGCCGAGGCTGGCGTGTTTTGGGTGATGTTGCCCGGAGAGGTTTGTGCACGCTTGTTGTAGCCGTCCAGAGGAACCTCGAGCAGCAGCGTGAAGTTGTCCGCTGGCACGAGCACGTCTTGCTCGAGTTCCAGAACCGCCTCGTAGGACATGACACGGACGCCTTCGCCAGGCACATGGTTGGCTTCCCAGCGGTCGCCTTGATCCAAGTAGCCGTCCCATGAGACCGACACGGTTTCCTCGATCCAACTCAGTGCAAATCGACGGGCGGTGACGTTCAATTCGAAGTCCTCGGTCACAAGGCCTCCGTCGGTGTCCTCCACCGTCAATCGGCCGCGAATGAGCCCGCTGGTTTCGGTGGGAATGAGCACCTCTGGCGTGATTGCGTCGACGTCGTCTTCGGGCTGGCCGTTACCGTCGTCGTCGACGGCGAGGTTCAGGTCCCAGACAAAACTCAGCGGCGCGCCTTCAGGATCCGTTGAGCCGCTCGCGTCGAGCAACGCCGTGTCACCAGAACGGATGAGGGTCGGCACATCGAGCACGATGGTTGGAGCGCCGTTGACCGTCACCAGCGAGGAGGATTCGTCCTCGCCACCCTGGTCGTTGACCACCGTTACAGAGACGGTGTAAATCCCATGAGCGGGATAGCGGTGCGACGTGAAACCAATCACGGTGGTGGCGGTTGAGCCATCGCCGAAGTCCCAAATCCACTCCGTCAAAAGCCCTTCAACGGCTTCTGAGGCCCGTGCGTCAAGGGTGACCATCTCGCCTTCTTGAATGACCGCGGGGTACACCTCGAGGTTGGCCTTCGGATTCACGGTGAGGTCGAGGGCGTCCATGCACCCCGGCAAGCACAGGCTCGCCAGCAGCAATCCGAGCATGGCGAGGGCCCGTCGAGTGGACCTCCCGCTTCGCTCCATGGAGTGTGACGTATGCCCACACTTTCTGAACCGTCCGGTTGAACCAGCGTCATTCTTCGGCGTTCTCAAAGTCGATTTCGTCCGGCACATCGCCGACCACACGGGCATCCGCCAACGGGTCGGCAAGGTCAGACACATCGTCGAGCACCACCACATTGAGGCCGGAATGATCGACGCTCGGCTCCACCGTCTTGCCGTCGAGGAGGACGTCGAGATCCACGTCCCCTGCATCGTATTCCGGTGTTGGGGTTTCGGCGGCCTCCTCGGGCTTCACGGTCACCGTTGGCCCGTCCAGAAGGGCTCCTGCCGCCTCGACCGACGCGCTCCGGGCCACGGCGAGGTCCTTGACGTCGGCCGGCAACAACCCTGCGTTCGGATCCTCCTCCTCTTCCTCGTCTTCAGGAGCGGTCTTCCGTTTCCACCAGCCCATGCACCTTCATTCGGCCACAGGGCATGGACCCTGCGGTGAGCGGAGAGGTTGAAGGAGGGTCGGGCTGAAGCGCGCACATGGCCGTGGACCCTCTCGCTGGCGAGCGGGTCTTGGCCTTCGACACCGAAACGACAGGGATCTCGACCACACGCTCGCGCATCGTCCAATTTGCCCTTGTCGGAAGCGACGTCAACGGCGAGCCGGTGCACATTGAGCACATCGTGGACCCGCGTTGTCCCATCCCGATTGAAGCGAGTCGCGTGCACGGCATCTACGACGGTGACGTCCGTGGCGCACCCGTCTTTCGAGACGTGGCGGACGAACTGCACGAGGCCATCGAAGGGGCCGTGTTGGTTGGACACAACGTGCGCCGCTTCGACATGGGCATGGTGGAGGCCGAATTCATGCGGCTTGGCCGGCTTCCCCCGCGCCCGAAGGCCGTGTTGGACACCTTGGAGGCCGCGCGCAGGCTCAAGGTCGGACGGCCGCACAACCTTGGCTCGTTGTGTCAGCGACACGGCATTCGCCTCGAGAAGGCCCACACGGCCGGAGCAGATGCGGCGGCCTCGTTGATGCTCTTGTGGCGGTTTACCGTCGACCACGCGCACGCCTTCCGACGTTCCATCGAAGACATCGAGCATTGGCTCATCCATGGCGAGGCTCGACGTGACGCTCAGGCCTTGGGTCGAGGATTGCAGGACCTTGTTCCGCTCGACGCCGAAGGCCGCATTCGCAAAGACGAGGGGCGGTTTATCCTCGCCTTCGGACGACATCGAAGCCGAAGCCTTCGGGAAGTGGCCGCTGAAGACCCAACCTACCTCAATTGGCTGTTGTCTCCTGCGTCGGGCCTTGCGGCCGAGGACGTGGACGTGCTCAAGGAACACCTTCGGTGATCAGACCGCGTGCGGCGTCCATGGAAGCACGTCGCACCAATCGCCGACGCGCCATTGGTGACCTTTCGCAAGGGCGCTTCCAATGAAGATCGGGGCCGCTGCATCTTCGTCCATCAGGGCGTCCAATTTCTCAAGGGCACTTCCGACGAAGAGCATGGAGCACCGGCCTCCGCCGTCGACCACCTCACCAGGTCCTTCTCCGGGTAGCAAACGCTCCACTTCAACCGTCGAGGAGCCTGCCGGTCGTCGGACCACACGCACCACCGCATCACGGAAATCGCCTTCGTCCAACCGTCCGGAATCGTGGCGCCAGCGCAGCCAATGCCCGCACCAGGCCTTCCAGTCGCAAAAGCCGCCGCAGCTGTTGGGGCCGGGCGTTGGCTCAAGCGGCACTTCGGTGGGTTGCGTCGCCTCCCAAGCGGCGTAAGCGTCTTCGAGCACGCCGTCGTTGGACGCCCGCCATGTCGTGCGGTTGAGGGTGTACCACCCTTCGGCACGAACGTTTGGAGCATCAGGGTTGTTGGCGAGAAGGAGATCGCGGTAGAAACGGAGTTGGCGGTCGACTTCTGGCTTCAATTTCCCTTCCGGCGTGCGGCCTGTCTTGAGGTCGGCGACCACCCAGGCCACCGTTTGACCTTGGTCGTCGACTTCGTTCAGCAACAGGTCCACGCGCCCACCGAGCCGGCCGTCGCGGGAGATGAGTTCGCCTTCCACGGCCAACATACGCTCTTGGACGCGCGACCAGAGGGCTGCGGTGATCCGGTTGTGGGCAAGTCCTTCCACGCCAACCCAACGCAGGAGCAGATCGATGCCACCGCGGTGGCCGTCCACGGCCTCTTTCCAGCGGTCGTCCTTCCAGCGCCCGTGCCGCGGGGTGTCGTGGAACGCTGTTTTCTCCTCGTTCCAACGGTCCTTGAGAAAGGCTTCACCGACCTCTGGGAGCCAGCCCATGCTCGCTTTGGGGCGGTCGCTGATGTCCATGTTGAGCAGGTCTTCGATCGACGCGTGAATCGCCGTGCCCAACGACGCGGCCATCCCCGCCTTGCGAGGGAGCCCTTGGCGGCTCAACCAGTACATGCGCGGGCAGGTCTCGTACCTGTTCCATGACGACGGTGAGAGCCGGTGTGCGTCCGCCATGCCTTCGCTTTCTGCTCAGGCGTCATGAAGCCTCGCCCATGACGCCGGAAGGGTTGAGGCCCATGGGCCGACAGGCGGGGGTATGACCGCTGGCCCAAAGGTTCGCATCAGAGGCGACATCGAAACCGAGAATGCGTTGGTGATCTCGTGTTTCCCCACGGTGGGCATGGTCAGTCCGATCGTCGCTGCGTACCTCATTGAGCACCTGGAATTGGACTACATTGGGGGTATCTTTGACTCCCGTTTGCCTGCGGTGGCGATCGTCAACGACGGTTGGGCACTCCCGCCCGTGCGCGCCTACGGCGGAAGTCCGGTCTGTTCCATCGATGGATGCGACCAAGTCATCCTTCTGACGAGCGAGTTGATGATCAACGACCTCATTGGGAACGAGCTCGTCTGGGCCTTGTTCGACTGGTCCAAAGAGGCCAAAATTGGGCGCGGCCTGACCGTGGACGCCTTCCCGAAAGCCGGCATGAAGGCCGTCGGCATGGACGGCAACGAGCCCACCATCGAGTACGATGACGACGAGGAGAAGGTGGACCTGCTCGGCCTTGCCTCCAACGAAGCCATGCGGGACGCCGTTCAGGCCCTTGGCCTGACGATGGTCAAGCGTGGCGTGCTTCGAGGGATGAACGCCGCCATCCACGGTGAAGCCCACCGCCGCGGCATCGACGTCATGGGCATCATGGCCGAGGCCGATCCACGCTACCCCGACGCCCGAGCGGCGGCGGAAATCATCCGATGCATCGACCAGTTGCTGCCCATCACCTCCCTCGACATCGAGGAATTGATCGAGGAAGCGGAAGCCATCGAAGAACAAGTTTCAGCGATGATGAACGCGGCAAAGCAAGACGAGCAAGGGTCCAGCGGGACCAACGCCATGCTCTACGGCTGACTTAGGCCATCCACCGATCCAGCGTGTTCGGCGACGGGCCGGATTCCTCTTCGGCGCTTCCACCGAGTTCTTGCTCAAGCCTGGCTTCGTCCCACACCTCGACGCCAAGCGCCTCTGCCTTGGCCAACTTTGAGCCGGCTGAGGCCCCGGCCACAAGGACGTCCAGGGCTTTGGAAACGCTTCCAACCACGCGCCCGCCTGCGGCTTTGATGGCGTCTTGCACGGCTTTCCGTGGCGACGTGAGGGTGCCCGTCAAACAAAACGAGCGCCCTTCCAGCACCCCGCCGGACGGTGGTTTCGCTTCGTCCGTGACGTTGAGGCATTGAAGCAAGGCCTCGACGGTGCTGCGACGGGAATGCAAACCGTCCCTGAACGATTGAGCCACCACCACGCCCACGCCGTCCATGGTGCACAATTCTCGGATGGCTTCGGGATGGGCATGTGGCTTGTCGCGCTCGTCGTTGGCCGGTCCAAAGGCCGGCTCGCCGGGTTCTGCCAACGCACGTTCAACCCAAGGCAACACGCTGCTGGCTTCGCCGAAGTGCTGGGCCATGGCCGTGGCCAATTCTGGCCCAATCCCTGGCAGGCCCAGCGCGTGAAGGAAGCGACCAAGCGGCATCGTTCGTGAGGATTCGATCTGCGCGAGCACGTTGCCCGCAGAAGTCGCTCCCATGCGCTCAAGCGAAGTCAATTGCTCCATGGTGAGGGTGTAGAGGTCTTCGAGGCCTGCAACGAGGCCTTGCTCCAAGAGCTGATCGACCAACTTCTCACCGATGCCGTCCATTTCCAGGGCCCTGCACCAGTACAGCAAGGCCCGAGAGGCCCGAGCGTCGCACATCAATTCGTCACAACGGAGGAAGGCTCCGTCCAAGCGAAGGACGGCTCCGCACGACGGGCACGCCGTTGGAATCGCAATGGGGGCGGCGTCCGGGAGATGGCCTTGGAACGGGCGCCCATCGGCATGCAAACGTTCTGCGAGGTCGTCCGCCGTGGCCCTGCCGAGCCCTGCTTCGATCTTGGGGATCACGTCGCCGCGCCGCACGATGCGGACTTTGTCGCCCAAGCGAAGGTCGAGGCGTTCGACTTCGCCGGCGTTGTGCAAGGTGGTGTTCTCCACGGTGACGCCGGCCACCACCTGCGGTGCAATACGCGCCACTGGGGTGACCGCACCAGTCCTGCCCGTTTGCCAATCGACGTTCAACAACACCGACACCGCTTCCTCGGGCGGGAATTTCCACGCCAACGCCCAACGAGGGTGGTGGGCCGTCATGCCCAAGCGTTCCCGATGCACCCGGGAAGTCACCTTGTACACCACGCCATCGATCTCGTAGGGGAAGGTGGCACGGTGGTTGGTCCAGGTCTTGGTGGAGGCGATGAGGGCTTGAGCGACCTCGGCAGGAGCATCGGCTTCGTGAACGGTCCAATCTGCAGGCCTGATTCCTGCGTCTTCGAGCCAGACCAAGAGGGCGTCGTCCTCGTCGTCTTGAGGGGGCGCGACGGACTCCGGGTGGCGTTCTTCTGGTGGGAGGAAGCGAACGTCGTAGGCGTGAAACACCAGATCGCTGGCGTCGGCTTTGCCCACGTCGTGCTTCTGGCGCAGCGCACCAGCGGCGAGGTTTCGCGGATTTGGAGACACCTCGCGGTACTTCGCATCAAACACCTCCAAGGGCATCACGACCTCGCCGCGCACGTGGGCGTCCACGGCAACAGCAAGACGTTCGGGGACGTTGGCCACCTTTCGGGCGTTCCGAGTGACGTCTTCACCACGGTCGCCGCTTCCGCGAGTGGCTGCACGCACGAGGCGCCCGCACCGGTATTCCAACGACAACGCTGAGCCGTCCAGTTTGGGCTGGGCCAAGATGCGGGTTGCACCGCCGGCCGTCTGTTGGACGAAATGCACCAAGTCGTCGTCGCCGGTCCCTTTGTCGAGGCTGCGCATCGGGAAGCGATGGTCCACCTTCACAGAACCGGGTTCGACCTCGGCACCAACGCGCTGCAGCTGAGGGTGGTCGGGCGCGAGGCGTTTCAGTTCGTCCCAGAGTGCATCGAACGCAGCGTCGCTGATCTCTGGCGCTGCCGCGTTGTAGTACAGGTCCGAGTGGCGCGCAATTTCCTCCGCCAGCCACGCGATGCGCGACGCGTCATCCTGCGCCGCCCCGCCCATGCACCTTCACCACGCTTGAGGCTCTTTGAGGCCTCGCCTCAGACTTCGTCGCCGAGGCGCAGGGCGGTGAATTGGCTGTTCTCGAGCGGGCAGCGCATGGCCAAAGCCGCGTCCATCCGCCGGAGGTGGATTTCCGCCGTCACGTGAACCGTAGCCTCGAACAAATGGCCTGCTGCAGGCACAAGGTCGTCGTCAGAGAGGACCGCGTGCAAGTGGGTGAAGGGGTGCCCTTCCTCGTGACGGGCGAGGTTGCCTTGCAAGGCCACGAGTTCTGCACCACCTTCGATGGTACGGCGATGGTAGACGTGATCGTCGTCCATGAAACCGTAGACCGAAGCACGAACACGACCAATGCCGCTGGTCACTGCTGCTGCATTCAGGTTGAGCGCATTCGCTACTTTTTGCAACGATTGGTGAATCTCTTCTCCGGGGTCAAGCCGAAGAAAAATGTCGTCCCCGCTCGTCGTCCACTCCATGAACTGATGGAGCACCACGCGGTCTTTGAACGGATGCTTCACTCCTCTTCGAGCATAAGGGTCCAGGACTCGCCGCCAAGCATTCCAGCAGCAATCCACGCCCGAACCGTCGTGAGTTCGTTGGCTTCGGCCGCCACAGGGAGGGGACCAAAGATGCCCCAACCGCGCCTGAGAAGCATGATGCGGCGGCGCGGTTGACGATCGGCCAACTTCAGACGCTCCCACGCATAGCGTTGGCCGTCAGCGATGAGGTGCGTCTTCGTCACCGCGTACCGCTTGGGAACGAGCAAGCCGACCAAATGGAGCAGCAGAAGCACGTCCCACAGCACGGCCCACATCACCGAGGTGTCGGACATGCGAATGAAGCCCCACGGCAGCACCAGCATGGCGGCCATCGAGAACAGGTTGCCCCAGTGCCGAATGGCCTCCTCCGCGCCTCCGCTTGACCAAGCATAGCCTCCCGGGGCTGGCCCGAGTTCCGGCACGAGGCGGGATTGTCGGACCAGCCAGATGGCGTCCCATACGACGATGCCGGCCAACACAAGCACGGCCATGAGGCCGATGAGGTCCGATGGGGGGAGGTTCATCCAAACGCCTCAGAGGTGGACCAGGTCCTTGTCAAGCAATTGTCCGCCACCGCCGCCGCGCCGACGCAGCAAGAGCACCAGCCCAAGCAAGACAAAGGCGGTCAGGGCCACAAGGCCCGTGAGGGAGGGTCCATCGTCGCTGGTGGCCCCTTCCATGATGTCGGGGGTCCCGTCGCCGTCGTCGTCTTGGTCGGCCACGAGCCACGTCGATGCCCCAGGTGGGCATTTCACGTCATCGGGTTGTCCGTCTTCATCGGTGTCAACCGAGGCACAAGCGTCCATGGGGAACGCGTCACGTGCGTCTCGAATGCCGTCGCCGTCGTCGTCAAGGTCGTAGACGTCAGGGCCACACGGGAGGGAGGTCTGCTCATCGTACCACGTCAATTCGCTGCATGTGCTTGTCCAATCGCCGTCGGTGTCGAGGGGGGTCACTTCGACGTCGAGCAAGACCGTGGTGCTGGCCCCATACCCGTCCGTGACCACGACTTCGAACAGGTACAGGTCGGCAGGAAGGTCGGTGATGTTCCACACGATGGCCTCGGTGGAACGCATCATCACCATGCCCATGTCGTCCCGCACGGTCCAATCGTACACGAGGTCTGCAGGTTCTTCGTGATCGTCTGCAACGTTCAACCGTGCTTCAATCGGGAGGCTTTCCATGATCCTCGCCCCACTGATTGGCCGTTCAAAGGACACGGTGGGGGCTTGATTGCCCTGAACCGTCAGGGTCACGGGCTCTGTTCCAAAGGTCACGTTCGCCGTCACGGGAGGAGATCCTGGCACGTCAAGGAAGACGCTCCCTTCGTTGGTCGTCAGCCCTTCAACGGCATCGATGCGGCCCACCAAGAGCGGGACGTCAACAGCAGCGCCCTGAGCAACGGCGGTGACGGCGACGTTGGCAGGCAAGGCGGGAGCCACCGTCCATGCGCCATCGGCCGGCGAACCGTCGCGGACGCTGAGGAAGCGCTGCACGATCCACCGCTCCAGGACGCCGTCGCCAAGAACGGTCGCTTCGCTCAGGTCAACGGTGCCTGAAACAACGTCCAACGTGGTATCGGCGATTTGGATGATCCCCGTCACGTCAACGCCGTTCAACTCCACGGGGTGGCCGTCGGCCGCCACGGCCACGTCGGCCTGCACCGAGCCGTCTCGGATGTGCAAAGGCGCTGGAGCCTCGTTGCTGTCCGCATGAGCATCGACGCCGAGGGCGTAGCCGCTGATGGTCAGCCCGTCCACCGTCAAGGAAGACGAACGTCCGTGATGAGCGATGAAGGCCGTTCCAGTGCCTGGCCCTTCGAGGACAAGGTTCTGCAAGGCGCCAGCCGAGTCGTCGACGTCGAGGCCAGGAGCGCCGGTGATGTGAACGCCGTCCACGTCCAACGCTCGGTTTGGGCCACCGGTGAAGGCCGCCGTGCCCTGGCCTGCGACCAAGGTCAAATCCGTGAGTCGAAGGTCGGCGTCGATGTCTTGCACGTGCATGGATGCGCCTGCTCCATCATGCGCGCTTGCGTCCACGCCTTCCACGGACCCACGCACGCCGTACAGATGCACGCCTGCCCCGGAACCGGCTCCGACGGTGAGGTTCGATGCCACAACGTCGAGGTTCCTCAACCACGCCGCTTCATCGCCGCATCCGTCGAAGAGAAGTCCGTTGACGGTCAAAGCAAGGTCCGGGCCTTGGGCCCGCATGCAGGCGCCTCCAGCATCGCGGAGGGTGACGTCAACAAGTTCGAGCGCCCCGCTGGCGCCGGGAAGCACTTCGATGAGGGGATCTGCCCCTGACGAGCGCGCCAGCACGGTGGAGGTCATCTGCACGTGGCCGACACCGTGGTGACGGAACGCAGGGCTGGCCTCAAGCACGCGAGCGCCACGAAGCGTGACGTCCGTTTCCACGTCACCATCAACGAGAATGCCGGTCCATCGGGCTCCTGCACCTGGGCCTTGCATCGTGGCCTCGGCCACGTCGAGGCTTCCCTTCACGTCGATGCCCACGCCATCGGCGATCCTGAGCAACACGCCGTCGCGCAAGGTGAGGGTCCCGTCGGAGCCGACCGTCAGGTCGGTGTCGAGGTGGTATGGGCTCCATTGCGCTTCAAGCACCGTCCAGCCGGAAAGCGTCCCGCCGTCCAAGGTGGAAGACATGAAGCGGTGTTCGAGGGGGGCGCTGGTGTCCCAGGCCACGGCATCGGTACGGCCGTTGCGGTCCATGCGGACCATGACCACGCCGGTTTCTGTGGTGCCGGTCTCGTCGACAAGCAACGCAGTGGTGGTCCCTTCGACGCGGCCGTTGGCGTCCGTGGTGCTGAGCTCACCGGCCACGAGGATGCTGACACCGGCCACGGGTTGTCCCACGTCCAGCACGTCCACGACCATGGGCGATTGGACTTCGAGGCGCGCCGAGGTCAGCGCCGTCACCGACGCATTCACCGCGCCGTCCAGCAGGGTGACCTCACACCCCGGAGACAGGGTGGTGGCTTTGAGCAACTCAAGCCCGGTTACGGCTGTGCCTGCGTTGCACGACCATGAAAGTGGGCCATCGAGAAGCAGGCGACCGTCTTGGCCCCGCAAGTCGGCCGAGCCGAGCGCTGCGATTTGGTCGGCGATCAGGCGGCCGTCGATGCCTTGGAGCGTTGCTCCTGTCTCCACCTCTGCGCTGAACCCGCTGGCCAGGTGGAGGGTGGTGCCGTCAAGCGTGAGGCTGGCCCCTTGACGGACGGTCAAATCACCGTTCAACACGTGGGGTGTACCGTCGGGCTTGGCCCCCAAGACGGCATCGACGCCGCTTGGAAGGACCCAGTCTCCGTTGGGCAGCACTGGAATCTGCATGCGTTGGCCGCTCTGGCCACCGATAAGACGGTCGCTGACGCCAGCGCCGTTGGCCAACGCGACGACGTCCGAACCGCCGGTGAGCAATGGAAGGGTGGCCGCGCCGTTGACGTCGGAGGTCAGGTGGAACCCATGGACCATGATGCTGGCCACGATCGGTTGTTCGTCCAAATCGGTGAACGTCACCGGAGTCTCCGTGAAACGGTCGTGGGTTGAGGTTTGCACCCTCGTGCTGGGACTTCCACCCCACAGGAAAAAGCCCCCGCCCAGGGCGTCGGCAGAGCCGGTACCACCGCTGGCAGCGAAGGTGCGTACGGTCGCGGTGGAATCGTCGTCAAGGCTGAGACCGAGTTGGTGACGATCGGCCAACCAGTCCCCTGCAATCAGCGTGGAAGCCGTGGCGTCCACACCGGTCGAACTCAAGCGTGTGTCAAGGTCGCTGATCGTGGCCGAACTGTCTTCGAGCAACAGGCCCGCTTGGCGTCCATCCACGCTGGTCAGCATGTTGGCCGAAAGGTGCGAGGTGTCGAGGTGCACTCCCGTTGACAGGTTCGTGGCCGTGATGGCGTTGACGTCGAGGGTCGCGTAGCGCGCAACAAGGCCTTGGCTGGCCTGGTCAAACGAACGGTAGCGGCGCTCGAGCACCACGTCGCCCCAATCGTGGCTTCCGGCCATCAAATCGATGGCTGGTCCTTCGCCAAGGCCGAGGTCGACGTGCACGTCGTGCAACGAGGTGTGAACGTCGCGAAGAAGCATGCCAACCTCGCCGATCATGGTCAGCGTGTCGGCCTCAAAGTGGCCCGAGCCCGTGGCTTCCAACAGAGGGCGGGTGAGGTTGGTCGCGGCCATGTTCACGGAGGTGAAGCTCGTCGTGCCGCTTCCAGAAACATGGACGGTCGCGTTGTCAAGCGCAAGGGAAGACGAGTCGATGGTGCACGTGCCACTGCACGGCAAGTCCACGGCTTTCGTGGAGGCTCCTGCATCACTGATGGAGGCCGTCACGTTGCTGAGCGCCAGACCCGTCACGCTGCGACCTTGGAGCAAGGTGGCGGTGCTGCTGACGATCAACCCGTCCACGGTCAAATCGGAGGCGTCGCTCGCGTCGACGGCCAAATCTGACTCGGACACGGTTGCATCGTGCACGATGAGGGACGCCCCGGACGACGCACCAAGGGCGATTTTGTTTGACGTGGCCGTCAAGCCGTTGACGACCGTGGTGCCGCTCGTGGCTTTCACGCCTTGGAGGGCTCCGTCCACGTCGAGGTTTGCTGCATGGGTGGTTCCTTCGGCCAGCAAGCCAATGGAGACGTTGTGCAGGGCTGCTCCGACGAGCAAATCAAGGTCGCCGGTGTTTCGGACCGCATAGACGTCGGCCCGTTCCACGTGGAGGTTGGTGACGTCGGCCACAGCGGCGGACGTCATGTCCAGCCCAATGTAGCAATCCTCGAGGTTGAGGTCGTCGGCCTCCAACGTGCCGTCAAGGTGGAGGCAGGTTTCGGCCCGTTCGATCAACGTCCCGTTCAGGAAAGCGCTCGAGGTCGCATCCACCACCACACCAGGCCACAGACCCGAGCCATGCGAGCCTTGCGAGGGCAGGGGGGCCGTCGATGTGATGATCGCGTCATCTGCAACAAGCACGCCACCGTCGATGACGCGGATGGTGTAGGTGTCAGCGTCGACCACCGTTCCGGCTTCAAGGGTCAGGACGGCGGGCCCTTCCACGGTCAGGTTGCCCGTCAGCGTCACATCGCCGTTCCACGTGGTGTTGGCCACGATGGAGGCATCTGAAGCACCAGCACCAGGCAAAGCCGGAGCCCATGTGGAGCAAATGAGGAGCAGCAACAGGAGGCTGGCCCGACGACGCATGGAAACGGGTGGTCACAGACGCATATCAAAGCAACACGTTGCTGAACAGGAGTGGGCCCGTCCGGATTTGAACCGGAGTCTGACGGCCCCCAGCCGCCAAGTATAGGCCAAGCTAACCCACGGGCCCCTGTGTTCCTGTTCACCGATGTCGAGCAGCGCTGTACGTGGCCACGTCCTCGAGGAGGTCGATGTGACCGATGTACATGCGGCGGCAGCAGTAGCGCTCCAGCCCGACTTCGTCAAGCGCTTGCGCGGGCTCCATGCCACCGTCGACTTTCGCGTTGTATTCTTCCCAGACGTGGGCCACAATGGATCCACAGCTGAAGCAACGAACTGGAATAATCATCTCAACTCACCTCAACGGTACGACTTCTGCTTCTTGCGACGGGCGCCACGGCCGAGCTGGTGCTTGGGCTCCTTGCGGCGTGGGTCGTTGACCAAAAGCGAACGGTCGAAACGCAGGAATTCGTCTCGCAACTCCGAGTCTTGGCCTTCCGCTCCACCGTTGTAGAGCACAAGACCGCGGGCGATGGCGGTACGAATGGCGTCGGATTGACCCATGATGCCACCGCCGTGGGTGACCACGTTGAT
>QQSJ01000009.1:30734-31815 GCA_003602635.1 Candidatus Poseidoniales archaeon | reverse complement strand
CGGGCAGGAGCGCTGGCGCGTGCAAGCCTTGGCACGGCCAACGTGGCGAAGAAAATCAAGCCGCTTCGGGTCATCCAAGAGAAGGTCATCGGCATCGACCGACGTTACCCGCAGCCGGATTTCCCGCGCGTGCCCTTCGCCAAGCGGCAGAAGAAGGCCGGTCACGTGGTCTCCGCACCCCGCCCCGACGACGAGGCGGTCTTGTTCCCCACGTGTTGGGTCGAGCACAACGACCCTGAACTTGGCCAAGACGTCATGGACGTCCTGGCGTTCAACAGCTGCAGCACGTCGTGCCGAGACGACGTGGTGTGCTGTGGCATGCCCGCGTGGGAACAAGGCGATCTTGAGACCCTCGTTCAGAAGGCGGAGCGCAACATCGCAGCCTTGCTGCCGCACGCCGAAGCAGATCAGCGCATCCTCGTGGTCAACCCCACGTGTTCGATGATGCTCCGCCACGAATACCCACGGCTGCTGCCCGAACGGCTTCGCGACGACGCGGCCAAGGTCGCTGCACAGGTGCGTGACGTGTCGGAGCACCTCTTCGAACGCAAGAAGGACGGGACACTCAACACGGACTACCAATCCACGCCCAACGGCACCGTGGCCTATCATGCACCGTGCCACCTCCGCGCCCAGGGCATCGGCTTCCGCGGACGTGACCTGATGCGCACCATCCCTGGCGTCAAGCCACGGATGACGATGGAATGCAGCGGCCACGACGGCACCTACGGCCTGAAAGCCAAATCGTGGGAGGATTCGAAGAAGGTCGGAAAGAAGGCCTTCGACGGCATGAAGGGACACGACGCTGACGTCTGGGCCTCGGACTGCCCGCTGTCCTCCGTCCAATTCGAGCAGCACACCGGCCGCAGCGCGCTGCACCCCATTCAGGTGCTGGCGCGGGCGATCAAACCCGATGGATTCCCCACACGCATCGTCGATGGGGAGGTGGAACAGACATGAGCAACCGAGCCGTGACCATGGACGAGGTCCTCGACCTCGTGGCCTACGAGAAAGAGCGCCCCGCCATTCGGGCCAAGATGATGGAGATGAAACGACCTCGCCGCATTGCGGTGGGTGAACA
>QQSJ01000009.1:0-30670 GCA_003602635.1 Candidatus Poseidoniales archaeon | reverse complement strand
GAGCGCATGGTTCACGACGACGCCATCCAGCACGAACTGGACACCTACAACGGCCTGCTTCCCTCCTCGCCCGGCGCTTTGGCCGTGGTCCTGCTGGTCGAATACGCCACCGCAGAGGAGCGCGAGGAGCACCTCCCGAACCTGCTGACGCTCAACGAGCACCTTGAGATTCAGGTCGGCGATCAACCCCCCGTCTCACCACGGTGGGACGCGATGCAAGTCGGCGACACGCGCATCTCCTCCGTGCAGTACCTGCAATTCTTGGACGTCGCACCCGACGAGGACGCCATCGCCGCCTTCCGAGAAGGCCCAGTGGTGCTTCGCTCGACGCACCCCTACCTGTCGGCAGAAACTGTGCTCGACGACGCGAGTCGAGCGGCCTTGGCCGACGACATGGCTTGAGGAGCGCTGATCATGTCGGAGGGTGAGCACGAGCCGAAGCGGCGTCAAACGCGACAAGGCCGGCTCGTGCACGAAGCGGTGTCCCGTTTCGATCACCACCCCACCGCCAAGGAAGTGCACCAAGCCCTCGAGGGTGAAGGCGTTGGCCTCGCCACGGTCTACCGCCAACTGGCCCGTCTGGTGGACGATGGCATGCTGGGCGCGGTGGAGCACATGGGCGAAACCCGGTACGACACCAACCTCGACCCGCACGCCCACGCGGTGTGCAACGGCTGTGGGGACATTTGGGACGTGCCGCTTCCGACCATCTTGCCGTCCATGCTGACACCGAAGCGTCTTGCCACGGTCGAGGACGTGGACCTCACCTTCCGCGGCCTTTGTCCTGCTTGCGCCTGAACACGGCGAGATGCGAAGCATGGTGCAGGGGGCCAGGATTCGAAGGTTGAGCCCTTGACCAACGGCAAGGGCGATGCCTCAGATCCTGTCACCAAACGATAGAATCGGAAGGGAAGTGCAGGGGGCAGGATTCGAACCTGCGAACCGTTGAGGAATGGGACCTAAACCCACCGCCGTTGACCAAGCTGGGCGACCCCTGCGTGGTTGGCTGCGCGTGCGCCTCCCTCATCAAGATGAGCCCGCGCCACCGCCTGAGCCGAACAAGGCCGAACGGGCGGACGATTGGAGCAGGAAGAGGAGGAACAACGAGACCCCTTGGAAGGGCAGCATGAACACCAAGACCCACATGTAGCGAAGCGCCAAACCCGTCTCGAGCACGGTCTCGTTGATGTCGTCAGGATGGTGGTACACGCTCACCTCTGAACCGGCAGGGTAACGGTCGAGCATCTTCGATGCAAGACGCGAGGAGGCGTAGCAGTCCTCCATCTTGGAGAGCTCTTCACCGGACAGGAGGTTTCCGTAACCGTAACTGTAGCGCACCTCGACGCAATAATTTGTGCTGCACCCCTCATCGTCACAACTGACCCGTTCATCGATCCAGCTGCGGTCCATCTTCCCGGGCGTCTCCTCCCAAGTCCTGGTCCTGTGCTGTTCGGCCAAATCGCTTGTGATGACCACGGTGGCCACCGCGGTACCGCCAACCCAAAACACGGAGAAAAACAAGAGAAAGAACACGCCCGTGATCGTCGCTCCGACCTCATCCTCATCCTCAGCAAACGCCTCCTCAGGCACATCAACGGAAGGTGCCCGTTCAGCATCCGCCTCCGTGTTCTCTGCCACGGGCGCGGCGGGAAGGATGCCCAAAGACACCGGCTCTGGTGCTGCCTCTTTGGGCTGAACGGAGACGGGCTCCAAAGGCGTCACCTGCTCGGGCGAATCGACGGACTCCCAGAAGGGCGTGGAGGCATCCGAGGGTGTCACGCTCCCACTTCCATGGCTCGACCTTTGAATGGTCCGCCGAATGTCCTTCTGTTCACCGCATAGAAGGCCTGATACGCGAGCCTTCGCTCCATCGGACATGGCTGAGAACTTCACGTCTCCGCTGATTGAACTCCGCGGCGTTCGTCGTGTCTACGCCTCAGCAGGTGAAACCGTCGCAGCCCTCGACGGCATCGACTTGGACCTCAAACAAGGCGAAGTGGTGGTGATGCTTCTCGGCCCCTCCGGATCCGGAAAAACCACCCTGCTGAACGTGCTTTCGGCCATGGACAGCCCAACGCAAGGGACCTACCGATTCCTCGGCGAAGACGTCCCGACCGCCCCGGACGCTGTTGAAACCACCCGCTTTGCTCTCTCCATGCCTCACCCGCTGCTCCAACCGCTGGTCTGGCCGGTTGAACTCGTGATCCGGTTGGTGCAAGGCACCGTCCGCGCCCCCGGACGCACCATGGCGTCCCGTCGACGCGCCAAAGCCCTCGAGGCCCAAGCGTCCTTCCGACGACGCAACATTGGGTACGTCTTCCAACAGTACAACCTCCTTGGTGACCTGACCGTGCTGGAGAACGTGATGCTGGCGCAAGAGATCGCTGGGGCGCGCGACCGTTCACACGCCATGGACATGATTGGAAGGGTCGGTCTGGAAGGTCTGCACGACCGTTTCCCGTCCGAATTGTCCGGTGGTCAACAACAGCGTGTCGCCATCGCCCGGAGTTTGGCCAAGAAAGCACAGTTGCTGCTTGGCGATGAACCAACAGGAAACCTCGACAGCGAAACCACACAACAGGTGATGGAAGTCTTGCTGGGCATCTGCCGAAAAGAGCAGGTGACAGCGGTCATCGTCACGCACGATGAAAGCCTGACACAGCACGCAACACGCGTGCTTCGGCTTGATTCCGGGCGCTTGCAGAGCGACGAGCTCGGGGCCGCTGGAACGATTGTGGGCAAAGGGAAAGCCGCGGTGAAAGACGCCTTGGAAACGGCAGAGGACGTGGTGGACACCGTTCGCCGGCCCGTGGAAGCCGCCATCCACGGGGGCCTCGCGACCGCCAAGGCCCTGACCGGGGTGGCCAAGGACATCGCCGATGCTGCCCGACCGAAGCGCAAGGAGTGAACGACATGCGCCTGCAACTCCGTCGCCTTGCCCGTCACTGGGCACGGAACCGTGTGGTGACGGGCGTCTTCTTGCTGTTGCTGATCCTGGCGAGTTCAGTCTCCGTGATGTTTGCGGAGCACATCCGCAACGCGGACGAAGTCTACGCCGAATACTACGACGTGACCAACCTTGGTGACCTGTTCGCGACGGGCCCTGACGGATTCACCTACGATGCTGCGGCGCTGGAGCGCGCGTGCACTTCGACACCCGACAAGGCTGGGCTCGCGATCGCGGCCTGCGAATCCCGCATGGTCGTCCGTGGCGAATACGCCCATTCCGAAGCGCAACGTGCCTTCCTCGCTGAAGCCAAAGGATGCGATTCCTTGGCCGCCTGTGAGGATGAGGTCCTCGCCACCGCCACCCTTGTGGTGCACGGTATGGAAGTGACCGACGACGGACTCGGGCGCATCAACCGGCCCTACGTTGCTGAGGGATGGGGCCGTCACGCCGAAGGTCCGAACGAGGTCGTGCTCGATCACGTCGTCAAGGAAGAAACGGGCGTGGAACTCGGGGACAGCGTGACCTTCGTGCTCAACGGAACCACGGTCAACTTCGATGTCGTCGGCTTTGCCAGTCAACCTGATCATGCGTACTACGTCCCTTCAGCCGACGTTCTCGTTCCCGTACCTGGCAGCCTCGTGGCCGCCTACATGAACCGAACCGCGCTCTTGGAACACCTGGGCGAGGATCCCGAGGTCCGCAACCGGTTGTTGGTGGACGTGGAGGGCACGCCGGCCTACGACTTCCCTGAAACGCCGGAGCGCGAAGGCGAGGCCTTGGCTGATTTGGCTGAAGCCTTGGCCGCCTCCCTTGAATCGGAAGGATTGACCACGATGCGGGTCGGGGACAGAACGACGTTGTACGGCGTTGAATTCCTTCGGATTGACCTTGACGGCAACCGGACGATGCAACCGGTCATGCTCGGGATGTTGGTCAGCGTCTCTGCCCTTGTGTTGGCGGTTTCTCTGGAGCGGTTGGTCCGCCGTCAACGCCGTGAAATCGCTGTGCTGCGTTCCCTAGGAACACCCAGCCGCACCCTGCTTGTGGCCTACCTGCTTCCGCCTGTCGTCATGGGGTTGTTGGCCAGCCTTGTTGGTGTGGCCCTCGGCACTCAGATGACTGAAGCGTTCACGCCGTACTATTTCTCCATCGTCGGAAGCGTGCCGGTCATCGACGTGATTCACGATCCCGCCGTGTGGGCCACCACCGTCGTGAGCGTCATGGCCATCGTCGTGGTGTTCACCCTCTGGCCGGCCTGGTCGGCCGTCCGCATGTCGCCGTTGGAAATCGATCGACGTGACGCCGGAGAGCGCCCTGGTGCGCTCGTGCATTGGTTGAGTTCCGCCTTGCCGTCCTCCCTCGCTTTGGGTGCACGAGCGATGTTCCGTCACCCCATGCGGCTCACCGTGACCGTGGTCGGATTGGGCATGGCGATGATCCTGTCCAGCGGATTCGCCCTGCTCGTGACGTCCATGGAAGGCGCGTTTGTCGAAGCGCAAGAAGCGGACACGTGGCAGTACGCCATCGCCTACAACCCCTTTGACACCGAACCGGTGGACGCATGGCTGGACAACGAAGGCCAAGGATGGGACACCGAACGCGCCCTCACCGTGCCCGAGGTCAACGCCACTGGCGACACGCGCGCGATGACGCTGCACGCTCGGACGGCGTTCGGCACCGACGAGGCCGATGCGATGCACCTCACGCGCCTTGTGGAAGGGCGCTTGCCGGTGGCGGGCGCCGACGTACCCGAGGCGATGGTGGACGTGGGCAGTGCCACCTTGCTCGAGTGGTCCGTGGGCGAGCGCGTCGAAGTGCTCGTCGGCGTGACGGTGCTCGAAGTGAAGATCGTCGGCATCGCCGACGAATTCGAGCGGAGCCTTTGGACCCACCACGAGGACGTTGCAGAGACCATCGGCATGCCGGGCCTGTACAACATGGTGATGCTGCGCTCGGACGACACAGGACTGGCCGCGCCGTCCGACATTGCCGGCGCTGGGGTGTTGGATCAGCAAGCCATTCGTGACGGATTCGCGGACGGATGGGAGCAGCAGTCGCAAATTCTCAACGTGTTCATTGGCGTTGGCTTGCTCATCGCTGGCGTGATCTTGCTCAACACCCTCATCATCAACCTGACCGAGCACGACGCGGAATACGCCACCCTTCGGATCCTCGGTGCATCCACCCCACGGATGGGAGCCATCCTTACCGTGGAGCACGTCATCATCGGTGCGTTGGCCGCTGTCTCAGGCAGCCTGTTCTCTGTCTGGGCTGCCAACGCGATGATGGTCTCCTTCTCCAACTGGTCGTTCTTCTTCGCACTCGACCTTGACCTGTCCGTCGTGGTCCGTTACTCGGTCATCTTGTTCGTGGCAGCACAGGCGATGACCTTGGTCGGTTTGCGGCGCTTGCGCCACATGGATTTGGTCGAGCGGTCCAAGAGTTTCGGGCAGTGATTCGGTCCACGCTCCAAAGACAGGCCTTGATATGCCGACCCATGGAGAACATAACGTGGTTGAGGAGGGAGGTTTGCATCGCTTGCCGGCCCAAATCGTGGGTCAGGCGAACCGCCTCCACCTCGTAATGCTCGTCCTGACCTTGTTGATGGTGCCCGGCGCGCTGCGCGCATTGGAACCCATCGACATGGAAGCCTACGACATGGAGTCCCCTGAGTTGGACGCCCAGACCACCATCGACGACACCTTCGCGTCGTCCGAAGTCATCGTGGCCTTCCTTGTCACCGTACGCGACCCTGTGCACATCGACCTCGAAGAAAGCGTCCCACGCGCGAGCACGTCCGACGGTCAACCGGACAGCACGACCTTCCCCCCGGTCACCGAGATCATCGAAAGCGGAGAGCCCTGGAGCGGCATTGACGCGCCCTCGGGAGGCATCCTCAACCTGACGGTGTTGCGCGAAATCGATGCCAAGGCGGACCTCATCCGAGACCATCCGATCAACACCACGCTGAAGCCCTTGGTCAACGACGTCACGGGTGCCCAAACGGACGGCGTGATGACCCTCCCCGACATCTTCCGTGCCTTCATGGCCAACGAATCCATCCTCACGCGACCCTCGAAGGACACCTTCGGAAACGACGTGCCCCCGGCCACCGATTGGAGCGACTGTGGCGACTTGGAATGCCTGATGTTTGACGACACCAACCTCACGCAAGACCACATTGATCTGGCCAGTCAACGCTTGGTCGAAGCGAGCGACAACGCCTTCCTGCGGTGGTTGTCGCTGGACCGTGGCTTCCGAGCCGACATGAACGCGGTCAGCACCGGCCCAATCGGAGGGACGTTGCTCAGCGACGGGGCATGGTCGAGCGACCTCGTGGGTCAGGGACGATGGTCGGCGAGCGCCTCATGGCTCCTCATCCAGCTGGACCGTGGCGAGATGACGGAGGCGGGCTGGACGATGTCGTGGAAGGACGCTGCGCAGGAAACCTCGCTCAGGATGACCGATGAAGGGCTGGTCATCGGTGGATTCCGCTTGGCCGAAGGCGAACTGGTCTTGCACCCCCCGACCTACGACGAGACCACCTGCACCGACATGGTGGAAGAGGGGCGTGGGCCGTGTTCCATCGAATGGAGCGTCATGGAACTCGAAGGCATGCTACGTCAGCACGACCAACACAGCATCAGCTTGCAGGTCGGCCAGGGCGTCAACGTCGAAGTCAACCGTGAACTCCAGGCCAGCGCCGGTCTCATCGCCCTGATGGGTCTGGCCATCGCCGTCCTGCTGTTCGTGTCCCTTCGACGGCCCTCCGACGTGGCCATCGTGATGGTCGCCCTTGGTGGAGCACTTCTGTGGATGCAGGGGCTCATCGGCCACTTGGTGACCGTCACCGAATGGCTCGGATTCTCGTTCATCGCACGTTCGCAATTCTCGAACCTGCTCCCGATTCTTGTCATGGCGCTGGGGATCGACGACAGCCTGCACGCCTTGCATCGCTACAAGGAGGAACGCGGACTTGGGCGAACGCCAGAAGAAGCCACACAAATCACCGTTCGACGTGTCGGTCGCGCCATCCTGCTGACCTCGCTGACCACCACCGCTGCCTTCGCGGCGAACCTCTTCTCAGACATTGCAGCCTTGCGCTCCTTCGGCGTGGAAGCCGCCTGCGGCATCTTCGCCGCCTTCCTGTTGACCGGCATCTGGGCCCCCTTGCTGCGCATGAGCGTCGACCGTTGGCTCGAGAACCGTGGACGTACAACGGCGCCACCCACCGCGCAAGAGCGCGTTCCGCGCCTCACCGTCGTGCCTGTTCAAAGCGGTCAATGGAAGCACGCGTTGGTCATCGCCGTGTTGGCGTTGCTGCTCACCGTGCCCGCTGCGGTCGGCATGGCTCGACTGGAGGGTGACTTCGCCGTGGAGGACTTCCTCGATGCCGAATCGGACTTTGCCTCCGGTGTGAACCTCGTCAACGAACGGTTCTCGGACGAAGGCGAACCGGCCATGTTGCTCCTGGAAGGCGACGTGCTTGACCCCGCCGTCTTCGCCGGCATCGAAGCCTTCCGGCAGGCCTTGGACGACACGCCAGAAGACGTGCCGGACAAGGTGACGCGTACGCCAGACGGTTCCATCGACATCCTTGCCCTCGATGAAATGGTGGACTTGGCCATCTTCTCCATGCTCGAAGACCCCACGCCGTTCGAGGAGGCGGGCTTGGACCTCGAGGCCGACGATTACGGCATCGGATGCAACCGTGTGGGCGCAGCACGCCTGCCCGACCTCGACGACCGGGACTGTTTGGCGTTCTTCTACGGCTTCCTGTCGCTGAACGGTGTGCCTGGAACCTCGTCCATTCCCGCCATCCCAACCAGCATCGTGGCCCTCTACATCACCCCTGAAGTCCCGTTGAACGCCTCGGCGCCTTGGTTGGATGAAACCGGCGAACCGGCGGAATACAGCGTGATGCTGATCCGCTTTGGCATCACGCGACCGGAACACTTCCCGAGCCTCAAGGAAGGGTTGGAGGAAATTTGGCGTGACCTTTCGGTGTTCACCAACCTCTCCTCGGGAAGCTACGATGCTCCCGGTGAAGAAACCGAGGAAGAGCCGTTGACGTGGGTGATGCTCACCGGTCGGCCGATCATCCGCTACTCCGCGAGCACCGCCATGCAAGACGAAATGCAATCTTCGCTGCTCTTGGGCACACTCTTTGTTTTCGTCACGTTGACCATTGGCCTTCGTTCTCCTGCCCAAGCCGCGATGTCGCTTGGCCCCATCCTCGTGGTCGTGGTGTGGTTGTATGGCCTCATGCATCTGGCCGGAGCCAGCCTCAACATCGTCACCGTCACGATCGCGACCATCTCACTTGGCGTCGGCATCGATTACTGCATTCACGTGACGGAACGGTACCGTGAATCTCGGAACGAGGGTGCGTCCCACGACGCAGCCCTGCACGCCGTTGGAGGCGCCTGCGGTGCGGCTTTGGTCGGCTCTGCCGCCTCGGACATCGCTGGCTTTGCGGTCATTGCGACGTCCCCCATGGGCCTGTTCTCCAGTTTCGGAACCTTCTCTGCAACGATGATTGCGCTCTCGTTGATCGCCAGTTTGGTGCTGACAACCGCCGGGCTCGGCCTGCTGCACGGGCCAGAAAAACCCGAACAAGCGCCGAGCGATTGAAGAGGAAGGCGGGGGCCCCACCATCGTCAGGCGCAGGGGGAGACCCCCGGTCCGGCGGTGAACCAGATGACCGAGGAACCCAAGGAGGAGGAAGAGGACTGGACGGCCTACGCCACCGCAGGCTTTGGCCAAACCGATTACTCGTTGTGGGACGACGTCGAGGTCGCGGAGGCTGAGGCCTCCACGGAAGAAGAGGGCTTTGACGAAGGAGACGACCTTGACGACGAGATGTGGGAGGAACCCGAACAACTCGGCACCCACACCGAAGAAGTGCCCCGTGCTCCGAATCCCGCCGGACACAAGCACATGGTCCGCATCGGATGCTGCGATACGTGCCTTGGCCGGCTTGGTGGAAAGCAACGGTACGACCAGACGATGGTCGATTCCGGCGTTGAAATTCGGGCGGCCGTGGTCGCCCGCGACCCGCACCTGGCCGACGCCGAGGAGCGCGTTGGCTTGTGCCCCTTCTGCGAGGACCTGTTCAACGAAGTCGACCTGTTGGCCGACCTGATCTCTGAAGCCCTCCAAGGCCGAGAAATTGGCCGGCTTCAGGTTGGAGCACGGTTTCCCAAGGACCAGATGGAGGAGGAAGACGTCATGCGCAAGCGCTACGGTGCAGGCGGATCGGATCCGCTCAAGTCCTCCTTGGTCAAGTTCGTTTCAGACGCCGTGAAAGCGCGCATGGACGACGTCCGCATCGTCAGCGAGAATCCAGAAGTCCTCGCCATCATCGACGTGACGACCCTCACCGTGGACCTCGACGTCCGCTCGGTGTACCTCTACGGACGCTACCGGAAACTTGAGCGAGGCGTCCCCCAAACGCGATGGCCGTGCCGTGCATGCAAAGGCCGGGGATGCGACCGATGCGAAGGCACAGGTTTGCAGTACCCCACCAGCGTGCAGCAACTGGTCGCAGACCCGTTGCGGGAATTGCTGGGCGCCGAAGACGACGCCTTCCACGGCATGGGCCGAGAAGACATCGACGTCCGTTGCCTCGGGCGCGGGCGCCCCTTCGTGGTGGAACTCAAGGCCCCGATGCGACGCACCGTTGACGCTGAAGCCGCCATGGACGCCATCAACACGGCCGCGGCCGGGTCGATCGAAGTCACCTCCCTGAGGCCTTCCAGCCGAAAGGAAGTGGTCCGAGTCAAGGACACCGCAGCCGAGAAATCCTACGCCATCCGCTTCCGTCTCCGCCCTCTTTCCGAGAAGGAACACGCGGCCTTGACCGCCCCGATGGACCTGACCAAAGAAGACGTGCAGGAACGCGGCGGTCGGAAGCGAAAAGGTCGACGAAAGCGACGAGGAGACCGTGGCGCGCCGGCCACCAAGCCCCTGCCTGAGCCTGAGCCTGAGGTCCCTGTGGTCGACGAAGCCGCCCTTCAAGCGATGAAGAAGGCGGAACTTGTGGAGCTCGCCAAGGCCCAGGATCTGCCGACGTCCGGCACCAAGTCCGATCTGGTCGATCGCTTGGTGAAGGCCGCGCCCGCCGAGGCCGCGCCCATGACGATGGCCGGCCCCGAGGAAATTGAACAAGCCGTTCAAGGCCTACGCGGGGCCATGTTGGCCCAACGAACCCCGGAACGTGTCGCGCACCGTCGTGCGGACCTTGTGCGCCGTAGGAAGGTCCTCGAAACCACCGACCCCATCATCGAGACGATGGACGACGGTCACACCGAAGTGGAATTCACCCTCCGGTGCGAATCGGGGACCTACGTGAAGGAAACCGTCCACGGCGACGGTGGGCGAACGCAGCCTTCCGTGGCCGCCCTCATCCGCGCACGCTGCGATGTGCTGTGGCTCGACGTGGCGGACATCCATGCAGATTGAGTCCTCCCGACCTTCCGTTGCGCTTAAATGACCCACGATGGTCGGCGAGATGCCCAGAAGGCGATGACGCTCTTCAGCACGGGCAGGAATTGAGGAACATGAAGCGCTCACATGGGCTCCGTGTCGGTACCCGTAGCATCCTTCGCCGCCGCCGCAGCGAACGATCCCGGATCAACATCGCCCGCATCATGCACGACTACTCTGAAGGCGACCGCGTGGCCATCGTCCTTGACGGTGGAGAACAGCGTGGCATGCCCCACCGCCGTTTCCAAGGCCGCACCGGCTTCATTCAGCGCCGCCAAGGCGCTGCATGGATCGTGGCCGTCAAGGACGGCAACATGCAGAAGACCGTCATCGCGCGCCCCGAGCACCTGCGCCCCCTGGAGTGAGGTGAGACCATGAGCGACGAGGAAACCTACGCTGACTTCGCCACCGTGCGTGACCTGCTTCTTGACGCCGAAGGCCGTCGTAAGCAACTCACCTACGAGCAGACGGCTGCGCTCCAGCACGCCGAGTGGGCCGCGAGCGAACAGCGCATGGGCTACAAGACCGACCCCAAGGTGTACCAAGACCTGTTGAACGCCGTCCTCCAAATCGACGTGTTCCAAGGCCATGGCGACCTTGCCGCAAAGATCGCTGAACTCCTCCCCAGCACCGAAGAAGCCGTTCGCGCCGTGACCGCGAGCCGCCGCATCTCCGTCTCCGACGGTGACGTGCAGCAGGTCCTCGAACTGGTGGCCCAACACGTTGGGTTCGAGTGAGTCCGCCGTTGAGGTGAACCCATGTCGTCCCCCGGCCGAGACCGTCGGGTCAACATTCCAAACCGAAAGGCGAAGGACACGTCCTCTCCAACCTCCTGGAAGGCGCCCGCCTACGGTCGACCGCAGCCTGCCCCGAAGGCGCAACCTGAGAAGCGCGAACCACGAGCACCTCGTCAACAAAGGCAGCCCCGAAAGGACGGCGGTGGTCGAGGACGAGGGCGACAGCAGCGTCCACGCGCCCCGCAAGGCCTCCCGAAGGACCATCCGTTGCGCGCCTCGACGTGGGCACGCGTGGTGGAACACGACCTTGGCGACAAGGTCCTCGTCGTCGTGGCGGAACACGACGGTACCCTCGGTCGGGTCGGCACGGTCGAGAACGCCGAATTCCAAGCCGTCGGTGAACGGATCTACATCGGCGAGGACCGAAGCAAGCGCACCGTCGTGGATCGTCTGCTCGGTTTCGCCAAGGTGGAACGCCTCTCTCCGGCCGCGCGCGAACAGGTGTCGACGGCCTTGACCGAATTGGTCAGCGCGAACGCAAACCACTTTCTGAAGGGATTCTACAACGTCGCAGGACCCATCAATCGAAAGACGCACGCCTTCCAATTGCTCAACGGCGTTGGTCCCAGAAAGGCCGAAGAAATGGTCGAAGCCCGACGCTCGAACGGCGGGTTTGCAACCTTTGAGGTGCTGAACGAAGCATGCGGCATCGATGGAGCATCGGCCCTCGCACATCGCTTTGCAGAGGAACTTCTGGACCGGAACCTCCAACCACGTCTCGTGGAGATGCTGCTGCCGGTGAAGGCATGAAGCGTGCGACCGACCTCGTCGCTCGGCTTCAGGTGCGTCAACCCAATGACCGAAGCCTTGGCCAACATTTCCTCATCGAAGAGGCTCACCTCGAAGCCATCGTTGGCTTGGCGGGCGACCTCAAAGGGCGCGTTGTGCTGGAAATTGGGCCCGGCCCGGGAACCCTCACCGAACACCTCCTCCGTGCCGGAGCGGTGGTCCACGCCATCGAAATCGATGCTGTCGCGGTCGAGCACCTCCGCGAAGCATTCGCGGAGGCCATCGAATCCCGGACCCTGGTGCTCCATGAAGGCGACGCCCTGACCACGCCATGGCCCGATCACATCGATGCCGTGGTCTCCAACATCCCGTACCAAATCTCATCCCCACTCATCGACGTGCTCGAACAGCACCGCCGGCGTCATGCTGCGCCCGAGGTCGTGGTGCTCCTCGTTCAGGAAGAATTCGCAGAGCGCTTGACCTTGGCCACGCCCGCTGACCGCGGAAGCCTGGGCATCTGCACCGCCTTGGGTTGGTCGAGCACCATGGACCGTCGCGTGCCTCCTGGCTCCTTCCGGCCTCCACCCGCCGTCATGTCGCGGGTCTGCGTCTTGCGCCCCATCGACCTGCCAGGCGACGTCGACCACCGCTTGGTTCGTCAAACGGTCCACGCAGCATTCCACCATCGACGCCGAAAATTGAGGACCTCGCTTCAGCGCCCTCCGCGCCGGTTGTCTCGCTTGCCCGGCTGGCACGCGGCGCGTTGGAAACACGCGATGGCGTCCTTGGGGCAGGACGCGGTCATGGACCTACGACCGGAAGACCTGACGGTTGAGGAGTGGTGCGGTTTCTGCCACCGCCTTGCAAGCGTCGAGGTTCAAAGCCCCTCATGACGGCGAGGCATCTGAGAAGGCACCTTTTCATGGGAGGGCCTTCACGCAACGCCTGCGCGGAGGGGTTTGTATGGCAAAGAAGGACACCTACCTGGCTCTTCTCCGACGCGGTATTGACGAGACCACGGCCATGCAGTTGGCCGATTCAGGCCTCAAAATTGGCGACCTCAAGAAAATCGACCAAACGATGCTGGTCGAAAACTACGGCCTGAAACCCGACATCGCTGACGGCGTTCTTGAAATCATCAAGGCCGGACCCCAATCCCACGGCAAAGAGCGCTTTCTCTCCAAGGTCCTTGCTCCTGAACGAAAGCAAGAGAGCAAGATCGAGGAAATTCGCTTCCAGCGTGAGCGCCGCGACGTGTTGGCAGAACTGGCTGAGCAGAAGGAACGCCTCAAGATCGCCAAGGTGGAGTCCTTCCGCGCGCAGAAGCTGGTAATGAACCGGCTTGGAAAGACCGTGGAACTCATCGTGAAACTCGAAGACAACCTCGAGGACGAAACCAAAGACGACCTCAAAGTCAAGATCCGTGACCAACTCGAGACCCGCGGTCTCGAAGCCGCCCGTGATCACGAGATGTTGGAGCTTGACGGCACGCCTCAGGACATCGTCGATTACCGTCGCAAGCACGTGCCCACCTTGGTGATGCATGCTTGCCCCATCTGCGGCGAAGAGATGGACCCACGGCAATCACGGGACGAGGACCGTCCGGATGAGTATGCGCTGATGTGCTGGGATTGCGAGACGAGCTTCCAACCTGAATTGATCATCAACGTGATGGCACGCCTCGACGGCGCAGATCGCATCACGGTCGAAGAAGACAGCCGACCCCGGAATCCGGTCCCCCCGAAGCCCGCTCGCATGGACCTTGAGAGCGTCAACCGTCTCATCGAGGCAGACCTCGAATCGACCAACGCCTCAGCCGACGCCATGACCGCTCAAGTGGAGTCCAGCGCCTTGGTCGGTGGCCTGATGGACATCAACGACTGGATCGACCAAACCATCGCCGCCAAGGGCTACATCCAGGCGCAGGAAGACCGCGAGGACTTCATCCTCAGAACCGGCGCAGGCGCGACGAAGTTCAACAAGTGGATGAAGAAGGCGGGCTTGTACTTCAACAAGCAAACCGGCCGCTGGACGCGGTTCAAGGACCGCTGAGGTGCCCACATGGCTCCGTTGGTCCGCTTCTTTCGCGGCGCCACCTTGCTTGGTCAAACACCGACCAAAGAAGAGCAAACGCTGGTGGAACATGCCCTTGAGGCCGGCCTTTCCTTGCCAACAAACTGCACCTCAGGGACCTGCGGCTCGTGCATGGTCACCTTGCTTCGCGGCCGGGTTGACGTGCCAGAGGCCCTTCCTCCCGGCTTGGACGAGTTCCTCGTGGACGAAGGTGCACGCCTTGGGTGCATCCTGCGACCATCGGGGGACGTGGACATCGAAATCCGGCCCCCGATTTGAGGTGATGGCGTGGCGTGGGGCATCGAAGAGACCCTCCTGCTGGTCATCAACGCCCTGATTGTTGGCCTGATCGTGTGGGCCCTTCGGAAGAAGGTCCGATTGAAACTCGATGAAGTCGAAGCACGGCATCAACGCACCGCAGAACACCGTCCCCCCGAACAAGGGGACGAGCCCATGCGTTGATGAACGCCCGACGGACATCCGTCCTCATGCTCACCCCGGAAGTGCTGGGAAGCGCCCTTCCAGTGGGCCGCTTCGTGCTCGGCCTTCGGCGGTTGCTCAACGAAGAACCTACCCTCCAACACCAGATGCTTCGTGGCGAAGTGGCCCGTTGGACGCGAGCGCGCTCGGGCCACGTGTACCTGACCTTACGTGACGACGACGCTTCCATCGACGCCGTGATGTGGGCAAGCCGTGCTCCATCCGTGGATTTTGAGGAGGGTTCGGAAGTGGTGGTCATCGGAAGCGTTGACCTGTACCCTCCACGCGGTCAACTGCAACTTCAGGTCACTTCGATTCAAGCCGTGGACAACATCGGTGAATTGGAAGCCCAGCGTCGGAAGCTCATCGCCTCGCTGAAAGCCGAAGGCGTCCTTGACCGGCCACGTCGCCCGCTCCCCCTCATTCCACGGCACGTGGCGATCGTCATCGGCGCGGGGTCCGCGGCCGAAGCCGACGTGCTTCGGTTGACCGATGACCGATGGCCTGGTTTGCGCCGAACGGTCATCGGCGTCCTTGTGCAGGGAGACAAAGCCCCCGAAGAAGTGGCTCGCGGGCTCCGTGTAGCGGCCCGTCTTGCCAACCCAGACCACGCTGAAGCGCGTGGCGTTCCACCGGTGGACGTGATCATCGTTGGCCGAGGTGGAGGCTCAACCGAGGACTTGTGGGCCTTCAACCTCGAGCGTGTGGCCCGCGCCATCGTCAGCATGCCGGTCCCCGTGGTTTCGGCCGTGGGGCATGAATCGGACGTCCTTGTCAGTGACCTCGTGGCGGACGTTCGCGCATCCACGCCCTCGGATGCTGCCGAACGCGTGGTGCCGGTCAAGCACGACCTTGACCGCCGCCACGATGAACTCGCTGTACGCCTCGAAGGCGCAACAGCACGTCGCTTCAACGAGGTACGGCAACACCACCGGCTGCTCCAACACCGGCTGGCCGGCGCGCCCGTGGCCGGACTCTCTCGTGCACGCTCGCAACTTGCTGGCCTGCAAACCAGGCTCGACACCACCGTCGACGGACGCTTGGGCGAGGCAGCGCGCCGTTTGGCCGCCCATGCTCATGCCTTGCAACAGGCCACGCAGCGGCACGTTGGCGACCAACGTGCACGCTTGGCGGGCTTGGAAGCAGCCCTTCGAACCACGGACCCGCGAAACGTGTTGGAACGCGGGTACGGGATGCTCCAACAACCCGATGGCGGTGTCATCGATTCCGTGAACGACCTCGCCGTGGGCGATGGCCTCTTGGTCCACCTCGTTGACGGCACCGTAACGACCGCCGTTGAGGACGTGAAGAGGACGTGAAACCATGAGTGAAACACCGAGTTACAGCGAAGCCTTGGAGCGTTTGGAAGCCATCGTCGCAGAATTGGAACGAGGCGGGACCGGCTTGGAAGCCACCGTCCAGATGTTCGAAGAAGGGACGGCGCTGTTGAAGGCCTGTCAATCCCACTTGGATGAAGCAGAGGGCCAACTGAAGCGCTTGCGCTTGAGCGAAGCCGAAGCCGAACTTGAGGAGCCTGAAGCATGAACGGGCGACAACGGGCCTTGCAACAACGCTTGGCCAAGCGCTTGCGGACCTGGCAAGATCCCCACGGGGGTGCGCCTTTCGTCGAACGCGTGGAACAGGTGGACCTTGGCGAGGACGGACGTTGCCGCTTGACCGTGCGTCCATCTCGCCCGCATTGCCCGTGTTGCCTGTACGATCTGGAGGCCCTCCGGGACGCGTTGTTGTCCGTGCGAGGCATCAACGCCGTGGAACTCCGCATCACTGGGGTGCCTGAGCCTGGGTTGTGGGAGAGGGCGTTGAACCCGAGCGCATGACCCACCATGAGCAAGGCAAGGTCCACAGCACGACCGAAAGGCACCAGGCCGCGGCTGAACCCCACCATACGCCGAGGTTTGGGAGGGACCACATCGCCAAACAGGCGTAGACCGCTACGCTGGTGGAACCAAGCAACATCGGACCTGCCGCCCCCAACGGGACGTCCGGACCCTGCGACAACCACAGCCCGACCATCGTGGTCAGGAAAATGGCAGGAAACACCGACGACAAACCTGCCAGCAACGGCAGTCCAAGGCCCGAGAGAAACACCGCCAAACCGATCGCTGCACCAGCAGCCAGCCCACGGGACATGATTTCCAGAGCCCCAGGGCTGCGGTGTCCGGACGGTGCGGGCCTTGGGCCACGGGCGGCCATCAGCCCCATGCCACCGAGCGCCACGGTGCCAACCAGTGCGACGGTCCCCGGCTCGACGCGAAGAAGAAGGGGGTCGAGCGCGAGGAGCACCAAGGCCCCGAACGCACCCCACACAAGGAGCGCGGACGTGGTGGTCAAGGCAAGGGCTCCGCCACCTTGGCCCGACAAACGGGGTGGAAGAACCACGTAGACCAGCAGGAAGCAGCCGTTCATGAGCATCCCATACGGCACCACGGCAAGGCTCGCAGCAAGGGCTTCCGCGTCCGAGGCCAAGGCCAGCCCAATCCCAGCAGGAACGATCGTCGTCGGCAGGGTGCCCACCACACCTCCAATACGACCACCCCAGCGTTCGATGACCAAGGTCACCGCGATGGCTACCACGGCAGACAGGACGGCGGAGAGCACCACGGCCGTCAGCATGTCACCCCTCCATCAGGGACCACGCACGGTCAAGCGTCTCGGAGGTGTGGCCGTACACCACCTCGAGGGGATCGCCATCCACAAACGGGACGACGACCGGGAGCACATCAAGATGGGAAAGGAAGGGGTGGGCCGCGATGGCCTCGGCGCCTGCTTCGTCGTCGAGGTGAACGAGCACACAACGGCGGTGTTCGTTGGACCACGTGGAAGCGGCCAAGGCCAAATCCGAGCATTGGACGCAACCGCTCCGACCCACCATCAGCAGCACACGTGGTGCGGTCAGGGCAGCCGCCACCTCGCCCACGTCGGGCACAAGCACTGGCTCACCCCTCAGCAAATGGATCGATGTTGACGATCTGTTCGATGTCGATGCGACGGTAGCCGCGCTCTCGGGCTTCATCGGCCGCCGCGCGTAGCATCCGCCTCATCCACCCAAGACCCATCAGCGTCCGCATGCGGTTGATGTGTTCAAGCAGGTGAGACGGGTCCCGTCCAAACCGTGCTTCATCCATGATTTCAGCCTCCACCTGATCCACGTACATGTAGTACAAATCGAGGAGTTCGCGAGCCGCTTCAAGGGTCACGGGCATGCCTGCATGGCTCTTCGCGATGGAGACCAAGGCGCCCTCGGTGAGCATCCCTCCACCGGATCCAACGACCACGGTCTCGGCCGCGATGACCGCTTCGGCGCCCACCACCGGTTGCGGCGCGTCGTCGTCCGATTCGCTCGGAGCAAGAGCTCCGAGGGCCTGTTCGAGGTGCCGATCTTTGATGGTCGCCACACGGTCGCGTGCTGCGGCTTCGCCAGCTCGCTGGAGGAGGGTCGCGAGGTAGGATTCGAGGTGCTCAATGGCGCCTTGGACCGCCGCAGAACCCACCGATTCCAGCGCGTCGAGGCGGTCGATCATCAGTTCACGGGTGCGGTTGTAGTTGAGCCGCGTTCGCGCGGCATCGTCGAGGGTCTTCCGTTCCTCATCCACGGCCAACGTCGCGGCTTCCATCTGCGGCACAAGACGGTCGAGTTCGGCACACATGGCCTCGACAAGCATGGATTTGACCGCGCCCGAGAGCCGGAGTTCGGTGAATCCACCGGCCACCGCTCCGATGTGCGAAGGAGAGTAGGGCTTGGCAGGCATGGGTCCCGCTGTGCCCGGAGGAACATGAACGCACCGTTGGCGTTCACTCGACCAATCCGTCGGAGCGGCTCATCATTTGCGCCAACTCCCAAGCGTGCAAACACTCGTGGCCGCCGATGAAGCCCCCGGCCTCACGTGCTGGTCCGATGAACTCCGCCGTGCACACCTGACAGTGCACGTGCACCACGGGCTCATTTCGGTAGGTGCCGTTTGGCGTGACGCGCTCCGGGATGATTTTCCCGACGTCCTCCATGGTCCAGCCTTCTTGTTTCGTGCAAATGGTGTCAGAATCTGTTGCTGGGTTCATGGTGCTCACCACGTTGTGATCCACGGCCAGGCGCCGCCGGCCGTCAAAGGTCGAAGTCCGTCCTCGTCACGTGTCCACGTGTCTTCGGAACCGATGCACCCCTCAGGATGCACCACCTTGGGTTCGATGGCCATGGTGCCGCCAATCGGCATGGGGCGATCAAACCCTTTGGCCACGACCGGAGCCTCGTCGAGTTGGAGGCCGACCGAGTGGCCAAGGAACCGAGACTGGTCGGGGGCCATGCCCATCAGGTGGTCTGCATGGCCGAGTTCGGTGGCCAACGCCAGTCCTGCCTCCCATGCTTGGCTGCAGTCCTCGCCACGGTCGAGCACGTCGACCACGGCGTCCTTGACGGCGATCATGTCCTCCAGACGCTGTTCCCAAACCTCAGGCATGCGACCCGCCACGAACATCCGTGTCATGTCAACCACGTACCCTCTGTGCAAGTGAACCAAATCCACCAACACGGGTTCGTTGGGCTTGACTTTGGAAAAACCCGCACCCATGCCAGAGAGCGGATGAGGCCCGACGCCTCCAACAGCGGAATCGAAGAACGAAGACACGCCTCCAGAACGCCCGGACACCACCACTGCACGGTCGCACTGAAGCGGATAGCGCCGCATCTCGACCTGCCCAGCGAAGCCCTCTGAGCGGCTGACGGCCTCGGCTGCAGCCACAAGGTCGAGTTCCGACACACCTTCTCCGCCGACGGCTTCGACGGCTTCGAACATGCGGACTTGCACGCCTGCAGCCTCGTCCATGCAGGCCAATTCCCATGCGGATTTCGATTCCCGCTGCGCATGAACCACGCCTGTGCCATCGCCCGATGTTCCAAGGCCGGAGAGGGCCTTGGCAAAGCGAGCGGCGAAGGAAGAGGGAATTTCTCCGTGCTGAAGGGAAGGGGCTTCGCTGACCCCGCGCGCTTGGAGCGTTTGGCTCAGGGCGCGTAGGCTGGGGAAGGCGGTGATCTCGTGCGGAGCATCGTTGCCTCCTGCCTCGTGGACCGCACGGCGCAAGCTTCGGCGAACGTAG
Source organism: Candidatus Poseidoniales archaeon (assembly GCA_003602635.1). Lineage (GTDB taxonomy): Archaea > Thermoplasmatota > Poseidoniia > Poseidoniales > Poseidoniaceae > MGIIa-L3. The sequence goes on along the minus strand of QQSJ01000009.1, from coordinate 11,044 downwards.
CCGATCGGACCGTCGCCACCGGCGTCTTTGGAGCCGCCAGCACCTTCTGCCGGCACGAAGAGGGCTCCGTTTTGGCGGCCACCGGCGTAATAGTACAGGTCGATGGGGTGTTGAATGAGGATTCCAGGGAGGTCGGCCTCACGAAGACGGCGAGCCAGTTCGCCTTGCCGTGCTTCCAATTCGGAGACAGGCACCCGCCAATCTTCCCCGTCAGGGCCAAGGAGGTCTTCGGCGTTCAACGCAGGACCCTCCATGGACCCGAACCGCCGGCATCAGGACTTGAACACTGTCCACCACGTTCGCCGATAGCGTCTTGATGGGGCCGTCGAATGCAACCCCATGCACAACGGAGCAAAGTGGACGTTGGTTTCTGGGGCCGGCCTCATGGTCTTGGGCATCCTGCTGATGGTCATCGGCAGCGCCTCAGCCCCAGCCGACGCACCCGTCGATCCCACGGAAGACGTCGTCTTCAGGGGCACCCAAGGAGAAATTACGGTCACGCCGTTCGATTACCTGAACGTCTTTGTTCAGGGAGATTCATGCACTGAAGGATCAGTGACGGTGACCGCCAACGGGCAGGATTACCCCTACTTCTACGACTTTTGCAACGAAGGTGGAGGCTACTACTTCGCCGAGGGTTGGATGCACATCGGAGACATCGCCCCGTTGGACGACTACGACTTCGAAGAGGGAGAGATGGTGCTGGACATCAGCGCGAATGCCGAGGTCTCCATCGTTGAGGACCGGGAGATGACCGGCATTGCGGCCGCTGGTTTCGGCTTCGTTGGCTGCTGCCTCGGCATCCTCGTGTTGATCGTTGGCCTCGTCTTGTGGGCCGTCTTGGACGATCCTGCTCCAACCATGGCCTACGCGCCGCAGGGCTACGGTCATCCCGGCATGCAGACGGTGGGCACGGTCCCGGGCGCCTACGGTGCACCCGGCATGGTGCAAGCACCCGTTCAGTCCATGCCCAACGCTGCAGGCATCCTTCCTGCCCAACCCGTCCATCCAGGAATGGGGGCCGTCGTTCCTGGCGCCGTAGTCGGTGCCTACGCGGTTCCTGTCGTACCCCAAGGCACGACGGTGGTGCAAGCCCCCACCCAACAAGCGCAACCCATGGCCATGAACATGTCCGCTGCGGCTGCTGCTCCGGCCCAACCTGCACCGCAACCCGTGGCCGCTCCTGCCCCCGTCGAACCTACCCCAGTGGCGCCGCCCGCAGTGGAGAGTCAACCCGCGCCTCAAGCACTCGAAGGAGAGGGGACGTTCTGGAACAAACCGGCCACCGAAGAGGGCGCCGGGAACGTTGGCGACGAATTCATGTCGTGACCGCCTCATCCGTGATGCTCAAACGTCGGCTGCACTTGGACGGGTCATGGGGCGCGTCCTCACGCTCGACGACGTCGAGGTCACTGGACGCACCGTGTTGCTTCGGGTCGACCTGAACAGCCCGCTTGACCCCACGACCAAGGCCTTCCTTGACGACACGCGCATCCGTGCTGTCCTCCCGACCTTGAACCGCTTAAGCCAAGCCAAGGTCGTCCTTTTGGCGCACCAATCGCGCCCTGGCAAAGCGGACTTCACCAGCACGCTCGGCCATGCTCGAGAACTTGGCCGCCTGCTCGGGCGACGTGTCGATTGGGTGGATGACGTGTGTGGCCAACAAGCCATGGCTGCCATCGAATCCCTCGAACCCGGACAGGTCTTGATGCTCAACAACGTCCGTGGCCATGAGGAGGAAACCACGGTCAAAGGTGGGCACGCGGTCACCGGCCAAACACAATTGGTGGAACGTCTGTCGAGCGTGGTTGATCTCTACGTCAACGACGCCTTTGCCTGTGCGCACCGGGCAAGCCCCAGCATGACCGGCTTCGCACACCACTTACCGTGTTTGACCGGCGTGCTGATGCAAGAAGAAATCGAGGCGCTGAACAAGGCCCTCCACGAGCCGGCTCGACCCTGTTTGGCGGTGCTTGGCGGCATCAAAGTCGACGATTCTGTGCAGGTCGCCGACAACATGCTCCGAGCAGGCACCGCTGACGAGGTGTGGTTTACCGGAGGCGTGGCCAACCTCATGATCGAACTTGCCGGCACGGACATCGGGGCACAAAACCACGACTTCCTTGTCCGTGAACTTGGGCCCGCGTGGCACCCGACCATCGAGATGGCCAAGGCGCTCTTGCTTGACTTCCGTGACCGCATCCATCTCCCCGTGGACCTCGCCGCCAACGTCGAGGGAAACCGCGTGGACCTCACGCTGGATCAGTTGCCCGTCGCTGCTCCCTTGTTTGACATGGGCCTGACGTCCATTCGTCGGCTTTCGGCCGCCATCAAATCGGCCGGAACGGTGATCCTCAACGGCCCTGCTGGGGTGTTTGAGATGGAGGATTTCGCACTCGGCACCGTCGAGATGCTCAACGCCTGCGCAGAAAGCGAGGCCTTCACCGTCATGGGAGGCGGACATACCGCCACCTTGGTGGTCAAGCGTGGCTTGGCGGGCCGAATGGGCCACGTGTCCACCGGAGGAGGCGCCTGTCTGGATTTCATGGCCAGCCGACCGTTGCCGGCCATCGTGTCCCTCGAAGCCAGTGCGGCGCATTTCCAAACACCGAGCCTCGGTGCGCCAGACCAACGGTGAAACGCGCACCGCTCGTCTTATGACCGAGAGGTGCACCCCTCGGCTCGCGCCAACGTAGCTTAGCTGGTAGAGCACCTGATTCGTAATCAGGAGGTCGGGGGTTCGAGTCCCCCCGTTGGCTCCTCGCACGCCTGACCGAAGGCGACGCTTCATGTGGACGCGCCGGCTCGCAAGTCCATGGCGGTGCCCAACGACCCGGTCCGATACACGGACACGGTGTTGGTCGACGACGAGCAACGCCTGCACCGTGGCGACGTGCTGCTGCACCCGGACGGCCGCTGGACCCCCTCGCGTGGAGATGAGGACGTGGTCGAGACCATCGACGGCCGACATCGGCTGATCACCCGGAGTCTGCAAAACTGGCACACCCATCTGGCCATGCAACTCAATGCGCGGGATTTCTCAGACGGATATCCGTTGCACCGGTGGCTCGAAGAAGCCATCTTCCCCACTGAAGCCCGTCTCAACCCGCACTACGTCAAGACAGGGGCCACCGCGGCTGCGTCAGAATTGTTGCGCACCGGATGCACCTTCGCTGCGGACATGTATTTCCATCCAGAGGTCACCGGAGGAGTGCTGAACGACGCAGGAATGCGCGGTCTGGTCGGCGGTCCCATTTCTGACCGTGCCTTGCCTTCTCACGACAGCGCAGAGGCGGCCTTGCAAGACCTTGAGCGCTTGCTGGCCACCAACGATGCAAACGATCGTGTGCAGTACGCCATCGCAGCCCACTCAGTCTACTTGTGCTCAGACGAGACCCTGCTCAAGGCGGCGGAAGTGGCTGAACGCCATGACGCGCGGATTCACATCCACGTCAGCGAGACCCGCAAAGAGGTGGCCGATTGTCACGCTCGAACCGGCCGCTATCCCGTTGAACACCTCCACCACCTTGGTGTGCTCAACGAGGGCACCGTGCTCGCGCACGCCTCATGGGTGAAGAAAAGAGAGATTCGAATGATGGCCGAAGCAGGGTCCACCGCCGTGCATTGCCCGTCGTCGAACATGAAGCTCGCGTGCGGTGGCACGCTTTCCTTGCCGCCTTACCTCGAAGCAGGGGTCAACGTGCGCCTTGGAACGGACGGCGCCGCCTCCTCAGGTTCTGGACTCAATGTGCTAGCGGAAGCACGCTTGGCCAGCCTGGTCCAACGCCATGACCACTGGGATTCCACGATGATGACTGCACAGCAGGCCTTCGCCATGGCCACACAGGGAAGCCAGGATTGGGTGACATGGAACCTCGACGACATTCGGATGCATCCGCGTGGCCGATCCGACAACCGTCATCTTGCGAACTTAATCTTCAACGGAACGGATTGCCTTGACGTGTGGGTGGAAGGACGTGCGCTCCGTCGCGATGGAGCAACGTTGGCGATCGATGAACGGGCCGCTGCCAGCGCGTTGAACGAGGCCGTCCAATCGTACTACGACGGCGTGGAATGAGCACGCCGTGGGCGACCGTACACGATCAACCCCACTCCGATGAGCATCAGCAGGGCCGTTGGCGCACCGGCCAACTGCACGTCGGCCTCCCATGCCAAGTCGAGGGTGGCGCCTGTTGGCGTGCCGATGCTGCCGTATCCGGCCCAATGCACCCCTTCGGTGACGTTCCACACAAGACCGTCCTCGCCGGTACCGGGGCCTCCCAACACCTCGGCGTTCAGGTCGTTGGACGTGCAGATGCCGAAGAAGGAAGAGGCGGGGGCGTCTTGACAACGCTCCCACTCGGCCTGATCCACCACCGCCACCCACACGTCGTCGCGGTCCCACGTCACGGTGGTTTGAACACGAAACAGCGCTGGAGCGGGATGCTCAGGCAGAGGGTCGGAGGCGAAGACGATCCGGTCGTCCGAAGGTGGTGCAGGAATGTCGTCGAACGTCCCTTCCGTTGAATACCCCATGCGCCCAAGACCCGCGAGCAACAACGCGACAAGGCCACAAGCAAGGGCCACGTTGAGCCATCGACGGTCGGTCACCGTTCACCACTCCGCGAAGGTGGAGGACTCAATCCTCACTCTTTCGCTTGACGGCGCGACGCTTTGGCGGCGTCCGGCGCTTTGGCGCTTCGTCGTCGGAAGACTTCGAGACCGCGCGACGCTTTCGAGGCGGAGAGCGCTTCTTTGGCTTGGCCTCTTCGAGGGCCTCCATGAAGCCGTCCTCTTCGTCATCGTCGTCGTCATCGTCCTCGTCTTCTTCAGGCTCCGAGGACTTGCGACGGCGGCGCTTCTGCGTGGGCTTGTTGACCGCGAACGGGTCGTCTTCGTCGTCGTCATCGTCCAAGGTCTTGCGCTCTGACTCAGGTTCCTTCTTGGCTTCAGTACCGGTGATCGACGCCATGTCGAGGTCTTGCGAGGTTCCAATGAATTCGGACATCCAATCTTCATCGGCGTCCTCGTCCCCGTCGCCCTTCTTCTTGGCCTTGGGGCTCCGCATGCTGGTGACGACCACCATGAAAGCGGCGACCATCGTCAACAACAGAAGGCCCGCGAGACCCCAGATGATCACGTAAGGTGGGTCCGTGGCACCCGGGAAGACCTCCACTGGGTCAGGGATGCCTGCGACCTCGTTCTCATAGACACACTGCGTGGTACCGTCCGCCTTGTGGTTGCAGTAATCGATGGTGAACACGACGGTCTTGGAGCGAACGTTGCCCGCAGCATCGACCGCTTGGACACCGACCTGGTGCCTGCCAACGGCGAAGTTCCCCGAAGGGATGGACATCGACATCACCGCGGTTTTGTTGTCGTCCATCCAAGTGATGTCCTCGGTGTCGGTCCAAGGCAGCGACAGGGTCTCTCCGTCAAGGTCGTAGGTGATCTTGTATTGCATCCGGTCGATTCGAACGTCGTCCGTGGCGCTGGCGGTGACGGTGACCTCGTTTCCGTAGAGGTACTTGGAGCCGTCCGATTCCGACGACGAGGGTGAGAAGACCGTCACTTGCGGGGATTGTGCGTCAACGAACCAGCGGTCCACGCTCTCCAACTGGTTGGTGTTGGCCGAGGCGTCCTGCACGTCAACAACGATGCCGAGCGCACCGGGCGCCGTCGAGGATTGGATGGCGAAGTCGATGGAAAACACGGGCCCTTTGTCGGGGTTGTTCAGGTTGTCCTGAATCATGCTCATGATGGCATTTTCACTGGTGATGGCCGTGCCGTCTGCGCTTGAGATGGTGATGGTGGGCACAGGCGCGTCTCCGATGTCCTGGCTCAGGGACACCAGCATCGAGTAATCGCCTGAGACGAGGGAGGGTGAGTTGTGAGGCGCTCCTGTCGCGTCGATCATGGTGAGCTCGATGTCTGGAGCCAGCGTGTCCTCCAAGACGCGCTTGGTGTTGTCACCCTCGAAGATGGTGGGGTTCACGTTGCCGTAGGCGTCTTCGGTGATGACCGCGTAGTAGACCTCGCGGTCCAATCCCGGTTCAACCGCAACGTCGCTGACCAAGGTCAGGCCGTTGCCTTCCTCGATCGGACCGAACATGTATTCCCAGCCCTCGTCGGTGAGGTTCGACACCACGCTCTCCGCAAAGGGGTCGCCAAAGTGCCGATAGATGTAGTAGCGCTCACCGAATTCGGTGTCCTCGTTGATCCACGTGATGCGGGCCAACAATTCGTCGCCAAAGACCTCCACGGTCGTGATGTCAGGAGAGCGGGGTGACTTCGTGTCTTCGTACACGGGCCCGGCCACGTTCTGCACCAAACCGGTGTACATCGCCGGTCCTGTCAAGTGTCCATACAAGGCCTCGCTTGTGACGTAGTAGAACGAATCGTCGCGGTCCATTCCGGTCGGGACGGTGACGTTGAACATGCCAACGCCCTCGTCAACGGTTCCGAGCCAAGTAATCGTCTGGTTCTCGATGAATTCCGCACCGTTCAGCCGGTCGTTTGCATGCCAAATGTGGTAGCGCTCCCCGGTGATGCCGAGTTGGTCGACCCAGGTGACCTGGGTCGTACTCTGGCCAAGGTAGGCCGCCTCGACCAAGGTGGGTTCCTTGATCCAGCTGGAGAAGGCATCCTCGTACACGGCTCCCGTGCAACTGTTGGACGTGGTGCCAGCGTCGTAGACGCCGAACGAATCCACGGTCACCACGCAGTAGTGAGCGGACCCGAACCGACCGGTTGGGAGGGTGTACGCGAAGGCTTCGACGTCCTCGGTCACCGTACCCACGAGGGTCACGTTGGGGTCTTCGATGGTGGAGAAGCTGTTTCCGGACATGTAAATCTGGTAGGACTCGCTGATTTCACCAAGCGCATCCTCCCAGTAAATCCAGGTGACGGCAGTGCCGTTGTTGACGTCGCTTTGGAAGTTCGCGCTCACACCAACGGGGGAGGCCGGCGGCGTGTTGTCCTCAAGGATGGATTCCGTCATGGCGTTGTTGGACAAGAAGCGGAAATCGACGTAGTCGGACCCCGGGCCGTTCCAGTTTGGCAGGTAGTAGGAGATGGCATAGTAGGCAGACCGTTGGGTCCCTGCATCGATGGTCACGTCGTAGGTGCTCGTTTCTGCACTCAAGTTGGCGATGAGTTCGGCTTGGTTGGTGAGCAACATCGTGGTGATGTTCGAACGGGTGATGGGCATGTCTTCCGAGCGGTAGACGAGGATGGTGGCCGCATCGGGCCCCTCGGTTGGGATTACGTCGCCTCCGGGGAGGATGTGATAGGGCACCCACGTCAGCGACGTCGTGGAGGTCACGCGGTCAAAGGAACCGGCCAGGTTGTAGGGCGTGCGGATGCCTTGGGTGGACTCTTGCACTCCGACCACGGTGACCGAATCGCCGGGAAGGAACATCGCGTAGACCGTCCCGTTGCCCATTTGAGTGGTCACGGTATAGTTCACGAAGGCGTTCTCGCCCGGGGGAACGGGGAACTCGATGACGTGCCCCGGGTGGATGGAAGACGAGCGGCAGTTCAGGTAGTTGGTTCCGCCTCCGCCGCCAATGGTGTCCGAACATGCTTCGACGGTGGCCACAAGGTCGGCTTGGGCCAACGTGTTGCTGCTCAGCGGCCCTTCATGACGGTACACAGAGTAGGTCGCGTCAAGCAGTTCAGCCATCCTGTTGTCGAATTCATCGATGTTGTCCCAGGTGATGGTGGTCACTTCGGTCTGGGGGTCAAATGCAGCACTGAGGCCCTGTGCTTGATACCACGACATCTGATCCACGTTGGGGTCAGCCATGGCCGTTGGTGAGACCACCAACAGCGTGGACATCAGAAACAACAGGACGAGCCCTGAGGCCGTTGCGGAACGGTTTCTCACGTGCATGTCGCCACCCATCGCTGAAACGTGCCACTCGGTGGTTATGAGGGCTTCTCAACACGACAGAGCATTTGGCCCGACCTGAGACCCACGTCACTCGTCCGAAGCATTGGGTTGTGGGAGCGGGTCTTGAGCGTCCATTCGGCGAACGTCTCCGGCGGCTTGACGAAAACGCGTCAAGAAGGTCCAAACGCCTCCAAGCATGGAGACGAGGACCATGATGCTCATCGCCGTGATCGGCACACCTCCGAGAACGTCAACGGTCCCGAAGACGGCGGCATCGAATGGAATCAGGGCTGCGGTCAACACCAAACTGACGAGCGTCAGCACCATCCGGTCTGCACGACTAAATCCGCGGTAATTCCTCAACCCTGTCACCGCTTGGGCTTGGGTGCCCATGTACGAGCCGAGGAGGGTGAACCATGCGGCCGTCCACCCGAACGAGGCTTGCCCGCAAAACACAGGATTGAGCGCCAAGGCGAGGACCCAGGCCGCGTCGAGGAGCCGATCGATGGTGTGGTCAAGCATGTCGCCCCATCGGCTCACTTCACCTCTGGCACGGGCGACGGCTCCGTCCAGCCCATCGATCAACATGGCCATCGCCATCAAGGCCGCCCCTCCAACCAGCATCAGGGCGCCTTGCTGGTCGTTGGTGGCGGTCGCCATCAGGTAAGCACCGCCCAAACCCACCGGCAGGGCCGACCAAGTCAGAGCATCGACGGAAATTCCGTCAAGGCGACGAATGAGCGGAGGGAGGGCTCGCTCCCAACGGCTGCGAAGTTGCTCCAAGGCCATGGCACGCCTCCACCACGACGCCACATGAGCGCATCGGTCGAGACGAGCCTCAACCCTCAGGATGGGAGGTGCTTGGCATCGGCCAGCCAATCGATGAGCGGTTCGGTTTGACGAGCGTATCCACCGTCACGCCAAGCCAGCACGCGTGCGGCCAAGGCTTCCGGCCCAAGCGACGTCGCATCAAGCTCCAACACCGGGACGTCGGCTTCTGCGTCCCTGAGTTCGGCATGCACGCCACCGAGCAATTCCCATTCCATGTTGGCTTGAATTTTGGACGCACCGTAGCCCCGCAGACCGAGCCGTTCGCTGAGCATCGCGGGAGCACAACGCAAGACCACCACCGCATCCGGACGGAGATGATGGCTCAGGTGACCCTCCACCAACACGTCCCCTTCAAGACGGTCCACATGGGTGAGAAGAAGCGAGAGGTCGATTGGATGAGCGCCGTCGTCGTCAACGGGCTCCAGCGCCCCACAGGCCTCGGCCAAAGCTCGGACGGAATGCACCTCGTAAGCGGCCATCAGCACGCCAGCCAGCGTTGTTTTGCCCGTGCCGGGGGCTCCGGTCAGCGCCAGACGCACGGTCGATGCCTCCTGTCCAGTCCAGCACCGTGGTCAGTTGACGAACTCGATGTTTCGATTTTTCAGCGCCTTCAACTGCTGTGTTTCATTTGAGCCATGAATTTGTTCTGACTTCACGCCGGTCAACACCAGCATGACGCGAAGTTCGTCACCGAGCGATTCGTCAACGGCAGCCCCCCAGATGATTCGGGCCGTTGGCGCCACCTGCTGTTGAATCATCTCTGCACAGCGCTCGGCTTCACCCAAGGTCAAATCTGGACCGCCGACCACATTGATGAGCGCACCGCGCGCATCGGAGACGTCGAGGTCCAACAAGGGTGAGTGGAGCGCTTCCTGCGTGGCTGCTTCAGCCCGGCCTGGACCGCTTGCGGAACCAAGCCCAATCATCGCCACGCCATGGCCAGATTGCACCACGGCACGCAGGTCTTCGAAGTCGAGGTTGACCATCCCGTCGATGGTCAGCAGTTCCGTCACGCCAATGATCGACCGAACGAGCAATTCGTCGCCGACCCGGAACGCCATGGCCAGGGGAAGGTCGCGCACGTCCTCGATTTCCAAGAGGCGTTCGTTGGGGATGACGATGATCGTGTCACAGAATTCACGAAGGCGCTCAAGTCCCCATTCGGCGTTTTGCTGGCGCAGTTTGCCTTCTGAGTTGAACGGATAGGTCACCACGGCGATGGTCAAGGCGCCTTGTTGCTTGGCCAGACGAGCCACATGACCTGCAGCGCCCGTCCCTGAGCCTCCGCCCATCCCGGCGGTGATGATCGCAAGTTGGGTGTCGCTGGTGATTTGACGCAGGGCCATTTCAGATTCCAATGCAGCAGCTTCGCCCTTCGTTGGGTCGCCTCCAGCACCTCGCCCACGGGCCGTGCGGCCGATGAGTACCTTCTGTTCCAAGGACGACATCAGGAGGGCTTGGGCGTCGGTGTTGATCGCGTAGCCGGTGACGTAGGTGTTCTGGAACAAGCCTTCGTCAAACAAGCGGTTGGCAGCGTTGCATCCTGCTCCGCCAACACCGTAGACTCCGATCCGAGGTTGAAGCGACTCGAGCAGGTTACGCAATTCCTCGTCTGTGGCGTGGCCTTCCACCGCGGGAGGGGCTTCCACAGGCGCCGTTTGCTCTTCCTCGGTCAATTCCAAGACCCGTTCAATGAGATGGCGCATCGTGCTGATGCTCCTCCAAACAGGCTTGAAGATGCCGCTACGAGCCCGGCCCAAGCGCCCCCTTTGCAGGGGTTCATCCTGACGCCAATCAGTCGCGGAGACCTTCCTCGGTCACTTGGTAGATGCACTCGCCGTCGGGGAGGTTGGGGGAGTCGACCAGTCGAGCGATCCGGCGGCCGCCCTTGGCCTTCCTCAGGTAGAGGCGGAAGGTGCTGGCGTGGGCCAGCACGTGGCCACCGACAGGCTTGGTGGGGTCGCCCCACATGGCATCGGGCTTGGAGTGCACTTGGTTGGTCACCAGAACCATCGCGTTGTTGATGTCGGCCGTTTGCTTGAGTTCCTTCAGGTGGCGGTTGAGTTTCTGCTGGCGCTGGGCAAGCATTCCACGGCCAACGTACTCTGCACGGAAATGGCTGGTCAGCGAATCGACGATGATGAGCTTCACGTTCATGCCGCGGCTGAGACGCTTGATCTCGTCCACGAGCAGAATCTGGTGAGCAGAGTTGTAGGCTCGCGCCACGTGAATGCGGCTCAACACAGCGTCTGGGTCCAGACCAAGGCCACGTGCCATTTGGGTGATGCGCTCAGGGCGGAAGGTGTCCTCGGTGTCGAT
>QQSJ01000089.1 GCA_003602635.1 Candidatus Poseidoniales archaeon | reverse complement strand
CCGACCTTCAATTTCTTCAGCCCTGGCGGCGACATCAGCTTCTGGCAGGAATGGCATTCGCCCTCCGACACCCTGGAGTTCATGACCGCCAAAGCGGGAGGTCAAGCAGGCATGGCGAGCGGCTTCAACAGCCTCGTGTGGTCCTCGATGGACCTCTTCATTCGCGTCGACAACGCCGAGAACTTCCACGGCACCTGGAAGGAATGAGCCGAGAAGCGTTCATCAACGACCGTTGACAGAAGAGTACCCATGGGGGTCCTCGACCAAGCGGACTGGGCCACCTTCAAGCGCGCTGAGACATGGAAGGCCCTTGGCATCGCCGTGATTCTGTTTGGCACCATCGCCTACGCCTCGCTCTCGCTGTTCGGCAGCCTGGATGCGCTCTTCCAATCGGATGCGGAACCGGAACCGGTCCCTGAGGTCATCTTCGAATCCCTGAACAGAACGGGCATTGAGGACGCCATCGCCAACGAAACAGGATGGGTCCATCTCAGCGACCTTCGAGGCAACGTGATCATCCTCGATTTCATGGCCCACGATTGTTCGAACTGCCACAAGGTGCAGGAGCATCTTGAGCAAGAAATGCAGGGGTGGGAAGCCCTTGCAGAAGCCAACGGCGTTGGCTTCCACATTCTCGCCTATGGTGCGTGGTACAACGAGGACTTGGCCTACCTGAACACCAGTGGGGGCGCCTACACCGTCCCGACCTATCCCACTGGCCTTGGTTCGCCCGAGGCCGCCGTGTTGGCCAACGGGTCCGCAGACCCTGTTCGCTTGTTCACGGCGTCCGGCACCGGGTCCATTCCGGTCGTGGTCATCATCGACGAATCGGGCTACATCGTGCATCGGCAGAACACCGGAACCCCCACGGACGCTTGGGAAGGCTTCGACGCAGCAGTGGAGCAAGTCATCGTTGACGGCGGCGACAGCATGGTCGACCAGCGCATCGCGTGGACGGAACCGGAGACGTCGCTCACCGCCGTGTTCGTGCTCGGTGCGTTGTTGTCCATCCTGGTTTATTTCTCCCCCTGCGCCTTCCCGGTGCTGCCTGGCTTCATCTCCTACTACCTCTCGCTCGGGGCACGCGAAGACGAACTGATCGCAGAAGAGAAGCTCAAGTCACGGATGCCGAATTCAGCGGTCATCGGCCTCTTGGCCGGACTTGGCATGCTGACCTTCTTCCTCGTCATCGGAATCGTGGCTGCGGTCATGGGCGAGGCCTTCGCCCGCTCAGGCCTGATTCACTACATCGCCATCGGTGTCGCGGTGCTGCTCATCGTGCTCGGCTCAATGATGCTCATCGGCATCACGTCTCATCTGATGGGCTTCGTTCAGAAGTTTGTGGACCGGTATTCGACCACCGAAGCCGACGCCACCTTCACGCCACGCCGCAACATGTACCTCTACGGCTTCGGCTATGCGGCCGCCAGCATCGACTGCACCGCGGCCGCCGTGTTGCCCTTCGTGGTCTTCCTCGCGACGCTTGGTCGCACGGCCGTGGTCACCGGCTTGGCCGGCCTGATGCTTGGGCTGCTCGTGCTGATGATCGTCGTCGTGGTGATGGTCGGCTTGGGTCGCCAGATGATGATCAACGTCCTCAAGCGTGCCACGGGGATGATCAAACTCGTCGGTTCGTGGATGATGATCATGGCGGGCGTGGGCCTGACCCTCTTCTTGACGAATCAGTCGGCTGTGTCCGCCGTCTTTGGCTGATGGCTTTCCATCCGCTTGGTGATGAGCCACCAGCCCACGCTGCCGGTGATGGCGCCACTGATCGCGTCCCACACGTAGTGCTGCTCGGTCGTGAAGGTCGACAACACGACGAGCGCCACGACCAAAGCAAGCACCGGCCGGCGCGTTGTACGGTCTTCGATGGCGGTCCAGCGGTCCACCAAGCCGGCCAAGAGGATGACGTGCACGACGTGAAGGCTGGGCCACGCGTTCCACGGATGGTCGCTGTCCCGGATGGCTTCCAGCAGCCACGCGTCGCTGGGCGTGACCGAGCGTGGGATCTCGGCGGGCACGAGGACGAAGAAGAGGCTGTGCAACACGGTCCATCCGACCATCATAGGGACGATGCGGTCCAACTCATCCATGCGTTCCTGGTTTCCATAGGCCATGCGGGCGGGAACAAGGTAGAGCAAAAAGAAGCCGAGGTAGATGACCGTGGTCCACGGAAGCAGCGGCACGTGCGCATCGATCGGGAGCTTGACCGCGTGGTCTTGTGTGGCGTTGGCTGCGTTCCACAGGTTCGCAAGCACGTAGGAGCCCAGCGCGACCACGGCCAATTGGGCCATGTGGAACAGCAAACGTCGGCCATGCCGGTGTTCGCTCACGGCGTTTCCTCCATGAGGCGGCCGTCTTCCATGCGGACGCAACGGTCCGCGATGGCCTTGGCTTCATCGGCGTCGTGGGTGACGTGAACGGCTGGAAGGTTCCGGGCCTTCAACACCGAGCGCACCGTGTCCACCAAACGCTGACGAAGGGCACCGTCCAAGGCCGAGAAAGGCTCGTCGAGAAGCAGCGCCTTCGGTTCGGCAAGCAAGGCCCGGGCGAGGGCCACGCGCTGCCCCTCGCCGCCAGATAGGCCCTCGACGGTGCGCTGTTCGAATCCCTCCAACCCGACTTCCTTCAGGGCCTCCGCGATGCGCGCGGGGCGTCCGTGCGATGGGACATGGCGCGGCAACCCCAAGCGGAGGTTTCCGGCCACGTCACGCGTTGGATAGAGGACCGGGTTCTGGAAGAGAAAGCCGATGCCTCGTCGTTCGGTGGGGGTCGCCGTCAGGTGCTCCCCGTTCAGCCAGACCTCGCCGGACGACAACGCTTGCAGGCCGACGATCGAGCGAAGCAGCGTGGACTTTCCACAGCCGCTTGGCCCAAGCACGGCGACGATTTCTCCCGGCGCAACGGACAGCGACAACCCGTCGAGGACCGGGCGGTCGTCAAACCGCACATCAGCCCCTCGTACTTCGAGCCCCGCCATGTCACAGCCCTCCATGCACGCGGTCTTCACGCCACCGCTCCAGCAGAAGCATCAGCACCATCGTCACCATCCCGAGGACCATCGCGACCGCCATGGCCGCGGGGCGTGTGGTTGGGTCGAACCCAGGTCGGGCAAGCCACGCGTCCACCAGCACCGCGAGGGTCGAGGCGTCCGTCGACCGAACGAGGATCCACGAGGCGCCAAACTCACCAAGCGAAAAGGCCAACGCAAGGCCAGCCGCGACCACCGCTGCAGGACGAAGCATGGGCCACCGTACGAGGACGAACCTGCGCAGGGGTCCAATTCCAAGGGTTGCCGCACAGGCCTCAAACTCTGGTTTGAGTCGCCGCATGGCCGGAAGCAGGACACGGACCACGATGGGCAAGACCAGCGTTGCATGAGCCACGGGGAGCAACCACGGCGAGGCAAGCCAGCCCGGGGCGAGGCGCAGCAGGCCGAGCAAGGTGCCCAAGCCGACCATCGCGCCGGACACCACCAAGGGCACCATGGCAAGCAAGTCAAGTCCCCGTGCAAGCCGCACGCGGCCTTCCCGTTCAGCGTGTTGCACTTGCGTGGCGAGGTACCAGCCTGCGGGCACCGCGATCGCCACGGTGAGCGAAGCGGTCTGCAGCGTGGACCAGAAGGCTTCCATCAAGGTGATGCCACCCGCATCGCCTTCCAACGCCCGTCGCCAGCCGTCAAGACTGAACCTCCAACCGGTGGCGGTACGTACCCGGAAGGAGGACAACGCCACGAGGGCGAGAGGGACGACCGCGAAGCAAGCCGCACCCCATGCCAAGGTCCATCGAACCATGGGCTGGCCCCACAACCCAGCGGACAATCCCGCTCGGACGCGATGGCTGGAGGCGGCGTCCATGGCAAAACGGTGCCTTCGTTGCATGGTGTTGACCAAGGACACGGCGAGCAGAAGCACCGTCGCCTGCGCCATGGCTGCACCCAGAACCAGCCGGCTGAGGTCCACCCGATATCCGGGAATGCCGGCGCCACTTCCTTGTTCAGCGAGGAGGACTTCGATGGTCAACGCGTCTGGAGCCAACCATCGGACCAGCGCAAAGGACGTGAACGCGAACGTGAAGGTCAAGCCAGCTGCGGCGGTCAACCCTGGCCCGAGCAGCGGCAACCACCACGCCCGCAAACGCCCCACCATCGTCTGACCCTCGGGCAACAACCGGAGTTGCTCGAGGTACCGCGGATCGGCCCGGGACACGGTCGGTTCCACCACCCGGACGGCCAAGGACAGGTTGAACCACACCATGGCGGTGAGCAGCACCACGCTTCCCGGCCCTGCTTCTGGCCATGCGGTCCATCCTCGCACGGTTTGACCCACGTCGCCTGTCAGGTCCATCAGCGCCAGAAAGCCAACGGCCGCCACAATCGAGGGACAGACAAAAGGCAGCGCAATCAGCGCCCTCAACCGCCTCCGCCATGGGTCGTCCATTGCTGCAAGGGCGAAGGCCACCGGCACACCGCAGGCCACCGTTGCCACCGCAGCAAGCGAAGCCAAACCGGTGGCGGTGCGCAGCGCCTCGAGGCCAGAAGGTGACAGGTCGAGGGCTGCTGCAAGGGGCGAGGTTCCCGTCACCGCCCACAGCCGGTCCATGGCCACGGCCATGGGGCCGAGGATCAGCACGGCCAAACCCACGAGCGGAAGGACCTGCGCCACGACCGCACGCGGAGAGCGCACGTTCACGCCTCAAGCAAGGCACTGAACGTCGCGAGCATGATGTCCAACGTTTCGACGTCCATGCCGCCCAACGCCGCAACCGCGTCGTCAGGGACAAGGCTGTGGTGCCGGTAGCCGTTTGTTTCAGGCAGGTCAGCGCCCTCAAGGACGCTGTACATCAGGTTCTCGTACGGCATCTGAGCATTCGCATCAGGGCTGACCAAATGAGCGAGGAAGGCCTCCGCAGCCGTCGTGTTGGCGGCTCCGGCCAAGACCGCGCCGTACTCGATTTGGTGGTAGACCCCACCAGGGAGCGCGATGGCGGTGGATTGGGTGCTGTTGTCGCTGTAGTAAGCCTCAACGCCGGGGGAGTGGCAGTAAGACACCGTGGCTGCAGCATCGCCGATGTGGCCTTCTTCCCAAACGCCGTAGCCACCGCTGTAGTGGATCTCGTAGGCTTCTGACCAACCGGTCGTGATGATGGGTTCGTTCAGGAGCATGGCTTCCCACCACGTCCATGCGTCGTCCCCAAGCCCTTGCAGGGTGGCGAGGAAGAACGCGCGGCCTGGCGAGGAACTGAGCGGGGAGGGGATCGCCACCTTGCCCGTCCATTCCTCTTCGGTGAGGTTCCAGAGGCTTGTTGGCATCGCATCGACGGCTGCACCGTCCACGTTCAGGCAGATGTATCCGTGATCGAAGGGCACGCCGTGGTCGGTCAAGCTCGCTCCCTCTTCCAGAACAGCACCGTCAAGTCCGGTGAGGTCCACGCCGTGCAGGTGAATCAGGCAACGGTTGACGGCGAAGGGAAGGTAACTGCCGTCCAATCCGAGCGCGACATCGACTTGAGGAGCGCCACCGTACAGCAGCACTTGCTCGAGGATGCTTCCTGCATCGTCGGCCCGAATCAATTCCACTTCGATCCCGGTTTCGTTCGTGAATTCGCTAAGGAACGACTCCGACAAAGACGCAATGTCGTAGGTCAGCACACGCAAGACGCCATCGTCTTCGCGGAGGGTGGCTTCGAACTCGCTGCAATCCTCGGTGAAGAGCAAGTCCTCTCCAAGGCAACCGCTGAGGCCGGCGCACAGGAGCAGAAGCACGACGAGAACGGACCTCATGCGGTCGCCTCCGTCACGTGAAGCACCGCCATGAGGCGGTTTGCGCGGTCCACCACGTCCAACGGGTGGTGGCCAAGCACGTACAGGCCGGGCTCCCAACCGTATCCTCCTCGGTCCAAGACCACGTCCACGTGGCCCTCGTCGCCACTCAGAACCCCGCGTGGGGCTTCGGCGACGTTCCATTCAAGCGCGTTCAAGGCCCGATTGATGATGTCCATGCGCGGGCCGTGTTCATCGGAGGGAGCGCGAAGGTTGAGCACGGCGGTGCGTTCGGGATCGAGTTCCCTCACGTCCATCAGGAGTCCTGCGAGGCTCTTGGATGCGCCCATGGCAGGGGTCGAGTGATGCTTCAGCGCACCGTCCACAACGGTGATTTTGCCGGGGTAGGCCGCCACTTCGTCTGGGGACGTGGCGTCTTCCGGGCACGCGGCGAGGTTGAATCCAACCGCGGGAATCCAGTCCATCAGTCGTGAAGGGTCGAGTCGACCACGGGCCCACTCGAGCCGACGCAGCAGCGCGAGGTCTGCTTGGTCGCCGGTCAAGTCCATCCCCGTCAGGGATTTGTCGTACCGCAAGGTTTGGTTTCCAGAGAGTTGGAATTCCACGATGAACCGCTGCCGAAGCACGCGAGCGTCCTCGCCGACCTGATCCAAGGCGTTGGCAAGTTCGTTCGCCCATCCGTCAACCACCACTTCGTCGGCCGAAGGCCCCATCTCAGGTGCATCGCGGTGGTATTGCCGGGACACGGTGGATTGCGTGGTGCCGAGGATGTCGGCGATGTTGGCTTGCGACCAGCCCCGCGAACGGAGGCCAAGTCCAAGTTGATGGTGGAGTCGTTCGAGCCACGTCGCGGCGGTCTGTCCGAGCATGGATGGTTTTTCTCCCGGCGGTATTTAGATTGAATCATCTCTCATGCAACTTGCATTTCGATTCCGTTTGTCCACCTTGGACACCGTGCACGAGGGGCGTCCTTCAAAGGCCGCCAACGCCACCATGGGAGCATGGAGGGTGAAAGCAAGCGCTTTCTCGAGTCGGTCTTGGCCGAGGTCTTGGCCCACCTCGAGCCTCCAAAGGACGGGAGGATTCGTCACGACCTCACCCCATCCAGCCTCCGCAAAACAACGGACCTCGAACTGCCCATGGTCGGTGCCGGTCTTGACCAGGTGTTGGAGGACATTCGGACCTACCTCAAGGGGGCCGTTCGCACCGATCAACCCGGTTTCATGAACCCACTCTGGGGCGGGCTCACGCCCGAAGGCCTTGCAGGTGAGTTGGTCGCAGCAGCAACAAACACCTCGATGTACACATACGAAATCGCTCCCTTGGCGAGCCTGATTGAGACCGCGGTGCTCGATCGAATGAGGCAACACTTGCGCATGCCTTCAGGTGCAGGCACCCTCACCACCGGTGGTTCCGCTGGGAATCTCATGGGCGTCTTGTGCGCACGGCAAGCGGCGCTTCCTGCCTCCGGCCACGACGGGTTTGACGGTCGCTCCTGGTGCATGTTTGTCTCCAAGGAAGCGCATTACTCCGTGGCCATGGCCGCCAACGTCGTCGGACTTGGGCGTGCGAACTTGATCAAGGTCGACACCGACGCTCAAGGCCGCATGGACCCTGCCGCGTTGGACAGAGCCATTCAACGCGAAGCTGAACTTGGTCGCCAACCGCTCTGCGTCGTGGCCACCAGCGGCACCACCGTGCGCGGGGCGTTCGATCCCATCGAACCGATTGCAGACGTCTGCGAATCGCATGGGATTTGGTTGCACGTCGACGCGGCTTGGGGCGGCGCTTGCCTGTTCTCCTCGACCCACCGTCGTCTCATGGACGGGGTTGAACGGGCCGACAGCGTGTGTTGGGATGCGCACAAAATGATGGGTCTGCCGTTGGTCTGCAGTGCCTTCATTGTGCAACGTGTCGAGGTGCTTCGCGCCGCATGCGCCCACGGCAACGAGGCCCACTACCTCTTCCACGACGATGCGGAGGATCAGGACCTCGGACGCCTGTCCTTGCAATGTGGCCGCCGGAACGATGCGCTCAAGCTCTTCTTGGCCTGGCGCTCTCGTGGCGATGCGGGCTGGGGTGCTCTGGTGGACCAATACATGGACCTCGCTGCACATTTGTCGGAGCGTGTTCGCAACGAGGACACGCTCGAGTTGGTCGGGGAGCCGACGTGGACCAACGTCTGTTTCCGTCACGTTCCCGAAGGCGTGCCTCATCTCGGTGAGGCAATCGACCGACACAACGCCGCCTTGAGGGCCGCCTTGCTGGAAGAGGGTCGCTTCATGGTGAGCCGTGCGGATTTGGACGAACGCGTCGTGTTGAGGTCCGTCATCGCGAATCCTGCGGTCGAACCTGCGACGCTGGATGACTTGGTGGACGCCGTGCTTCGGCTTGCTCGGACCTTGCCGGCTCATGAGGAGTCACAGGTTGAAGAACCGCGGGCCTGAGCATCCACCATGAGCGACGGACCGCTGGTGCGCACCCCTCTGTATGACGAACACGTGGCCCTCGGTGGGCGCATCGTTGACTTCCATGGGTTTGAGTTGCCCATCTGGTACAGTTCCATTTCCGAGGAGCACTTGGCCACCCGAAGCGGTGCAGGCTTGTTCGACGTCTCGCACATGGGCCTGTTTCGCTTCGCTGGCGCTGGCGTCCGCGAGTGGCTGGAAACCGTGGCCACGCAGCGCGTTTCAGCCGTGTCGCCGGGGCGTTGCGCCTACACCCACTTCATGGATCACGATGGCCACATCATCGACGACATGATCTTCGCCGTCGTTTCTGAAGAGGAAATTCTCGGCGTGCCCAACGCGTCGATGATCGACGTCATGCGTGGATGGCTCACCGATTTCCTCCCCGAGGACGGTTCCATCACGCTCGAAGATCGCTCGGACGCCACCGCCATCTTGGCCCTTCAAGGTCCCAACGCGAAGGACGTCCTCGCGTCCGTCCTCGGCGACGGCGCCCATGTCGGTCGCTTCCGTTGGGCGCCGCTCGATGGTGCTGCGCTCGGTATATCTGGCTACATCCAAGGCACCGGCTACACCGGCGAAGCAGGCTACGAAATCCTCGTCCCCAACGACGACGCAGCGCCGCTGTGGCGTGCGCTCATCGCCGCAGGCGCAACGCCGGTCGGTTTGGGTGCCCGGGACACGCTTCGGCTTGAGAAGGGCTTCCTCCTTTCCGGCGTGGACTTCCTCTGGCCCTCGTTGGCCAGCACGGAGGAAGATGGCTTCCTCGCACGTGATTCGTGGGAATCCAACGTGCCCTTTGGGTGGGGCTTCGATCACGATCATCCTGGCGCCACCAAGATGCGAAGCCACGACGAAGGCGACGCCCGTTGGTGGGGCGTCCGCTACCTCGAGAAGGGCCCACTGCCGCGTCCGGGCAAGCCTGTGACCTCAATGGACGGTGCGCCTTTGGGCCAATTGACCTCGGGCGCTCCTGCGCCTTCGTTGGACAACGTTGGAATCGGTCTTGGTTACTTGGCCGGAGTCAGCGAAGGCGACGAGGTGCTGGTGCAGGCCAGTCCCCGCAAGGCCGTCAAGGCCGTGGTGGTTCGAGCGCCGTTCGTGTGAGCCTTAGGCCATCAAGCGCTCGAGGGCCTCAAGCCACAACCCAACGGCCCTGACTTGCATCGTCCCGGCACCTTCTGGGACCTGAATCGCCCTCGCGTCACTCAGGGCATCCACAAGCGCTTGTGGATCGTTCCACGGGCATGCCACGCCGAATCCTTCAGCGGTGGCCACGGCGCCCATCAGCACGTCAGCGTTCACGACGCAAGGGACGCCTCGGACCGCAGCCTCAAACATGCGAACCGGCAAGGCTCCGTCGGCGATGTTGCCGCGTTTCGGATCGTACATGGCCACGGCCACGTCGACGCCGTCGTGCAGGCGATTAAGGTCCTCCTGGCTGAAGCCGTCTTCGAGTTCTACGGTCAGTCCCGACGCTTCGAGGCGCTGGCGTGCCTCCTGGGCTGCAACGCCGTCACCGGCCCATCGAAGCACAGGTCGTTCGTCCTCTGGAAGCAAGGAGAGGGCCCGGATCAGGAGGTCGGCGGTGGCCACGTCGCGAACCCTGCCGATGCACGCGATGCGCCACGTCCCGTCGTTCACCGCTTGGCGTGCTGCGCCGAGGGCTGGACGGTTTTCGAGCACCATCGCGGTCCGACCCCAACCTTCGACGTGCTGTTGGAGCCCCGGCGAATCGTCTCCAGCACGGGCGCCGCTGGTCGTGACGATGAGGTCGGCGTGTGGAAGCCCTTGCTTGGTCCGCTGCTCAAGCCAGCGGCTCGCCAAGCGCCTGTCAAGCCTGTTTGGCGCGCCGATGCGCGCCCACGTGTGGCGAAGGTCATGCATGTCAAACACCGTGGCCGTTCCCTGCTTGCGCAAGGCCCGTGCCAAGGGAAGCGTATCGGCGTCGTGGCACACCACGAGGTCCGGCTTGGCACGACGGCAGGCTTCGAGCGCGCTGCGACGGAAGCGGCGCAACCCGCGAAGCGTCGCAAAACTGGCCCCGTAGGTGTGGGCCCCGAGGTGGTGTCGAACGATGGTGACGTCGCCGACCTGTTCTTCGGCAGGATGTTCCTCCCGCCGATCGAAGGCGTGAACGGTGACCTCGTGGCCTGCATCCGCAAGCCAGCGCGCTTGCCGCAGGACCCGAGGGTCGGGGGCGCAGGCGTTGGTGACGAGCATCACCACCTGACCCATGCAGGTCCACCTCCGGTCGAGGTCATGAGGATTCGCCGTGCTGTGTCCGGATGACGATGATTAAATCCGGCCGATATTGGTCTCAACTGAGGTGGCACGATGGTCGACCAACTCCCGAACCTTGGACGCGAAGCCGAGATGCTGAGTGCCATGGGCTACACGTCCATGGACGATCTGTTTTCCGACGTACCTGTCGACGTGCGGATGGAGGAAGATCTGCCGCTGCGTGGTCCACAAACCGAGGAGGAAATCATCGCTGACGCCCGACGCTTGCTCGGCGCGAACGTACCCCTTGGAAGCATGGCCTCCTTCATCGGAGCGGGGCTCTACCGAAATCACGTTCCTGCAGCGGTGTTCCAACTGGTCACGCGCGGCGAATTCCTGACGGCCTACACGCCGTACCAGGCGGAAGTCAGCCAGGGCATGCTGCAAGCCATGTGGGAGTTCCAAGGCCTCATCAGCGAACTCGTCGGCCTTCCCGTGGCCAACCTTTCCGTCTACGACGGGTCATCTGCCGCGGCCGAAGCCATCACCTGCGCCGTCCGTGTGCACGGCCGCAAAGCCACCCAGAAGGGCGTCGTCTACGTGTCCGAATTGGTTCCTCCCGACCGCTGGTCCGTCATCCACAACTACACCCAAGGCGGCGGGATTGAACTGCGCAAGCTTCGCCACCTCGAGGACGGCACGCTGGATCCTGCTTCCGTGGCCGAGGCCGCCGGAGCATGCGCCGTGTACGTCGAGCAGCCCAATCCTCTCGGCTTGCTCGACGCCAGCCTGACCGGCGTCAAGGACACCGTTGGAGAGCACACCGCGTTCATCGTCGGCGTCAATCCTGTGTCCCTCGGCCTTTACGAAGCGCCGGGCCATTACGGCGCTGACATCGTCGTGGGCGAAGGGCAACCCTTCGGCTCTCCGATGACCGCAGGCGGTCCAATCTACGGCATCTTCGCGTGTTCGAAAGCCTACATGCGACAAATGCCCGGCCGCATCGTCGGGCGGACCATCGACGAAGACGAGCAAACGGCCTACTGCCTGACCTTGTCCACCCGTGAGCAGCACATCCGTCGTCACCGTGCGACGTCCAACCTCTGCACCAACGAGACCCTCATCGCCCTCATGGGCGCCATGCACATGTCGCTGCTTGGCCCCGAAGGGGTGCGAAGCCTCGCCGTACGCAACGCAGCAGCCTTGCACGCGGTCGTTCGTGCGTTGGATGCCGTCGACGGCGTCGAGCACGTCCATCCCGACGGTCATCATTTCAACGAAATCGCCGTGCGTTTGCCCGGTCCTGCCTCGGCGTGCATCGAAGCCCTCGAGGATCACGGTGTCCTGCCCGGCTTTGACCTTGGGCGCTGGTCACCGGATCGCGCCAACCAACTTCTGGTGACGGCGACCGACCAAACCCGTCCTGAGGACATCGAGCGCTTGGCCACGGCTTTGCAGGCCTGGTGCGCGGAGGTGGTCGCGTGAACAACCTCTGGGACCACACCGGGGCGAAAGGCGCCGGCTACGCTCAACCTGCGCCAATGGTGCCGGAGTCGGAGCTTCGCCTCGCCACGCCCCTCTTGCGTGCATCGGCACAGCGCTGGCCGCGTCTTTCCGAACCGGAAATGGTGCGTCACTACACCAACCTCTCCCGCCGCAACTTCGGCATTGACACCGGCTTCTACCCGCTTGGTTCCTGCACCATGAAGCACAACCCTCGCGTGAACGAAGTCATCGCACAAATGCCCGGTATTTGTGACGTGCACCCCCACCAGCCTGAGCATCACCTGCAGGGGCTCCTGTCGATCTTCCATGAGATGCAGCACATGCTGGCCGTGTGCGCCGGCATGGACGAAGTGACCTTGCAACCCGTGGCCGGGGCGCAGGGCGAATTCACGGCCGTGCGTTGCATTCAGGAGTACTTCCGTGAGCGCGGCGAATCCCAACGGACCCGTATCGTGGTGCCGGATTCCGCCCACGGAACCAACCCCGCAAGCGCCGCCATGGCCGGGTTCGAAATCGTGGAAGTGCCCTCCACCGAGGACGGTCGAATCGACCTCGAGGCCCTCGCGGCCGTGCTGGACGACACCATCGCCGCGATGATGATCACCAACCCAAACACCCTCGGCCTCTTTGAAACGGACATCGCCGCGGCCGCAGAATTGGTGCACGGCGTGGGCGGTCAGATGTACTACGACGGAGCGAACTTCAACGCCATCATCGGACGTACGTCACCGGGCCTGATGGGTTTCGACGCGGTGCACTACAACCTGCACAAGACCTTCAGCCAACCCCATGGCGGTGGCGGACCCGGGTCTGGCCCCATTGGAGTCAAGGCCCACCTTGCGCCCTTCCTTCCCGGACCGGTGGTCGACGTTCGCGCGGCAGAAGACGGCGAACGGACCGTCGAAGCGGGCCGTTGGTTCCACTGGCGAGAGCCTGAGCACAGCATCGGCAAGGTGCAACAATGGCACGGCAACGCCGGAGCCGTCTTGCGCTGTTGGGCCTTCTACCGTCGCTACGGGCGTGACCTCCGGACCATGTCCGAGCACGCCGTGCTGAACGCCAACTACCTGCGCCACGCGATCCATCGCGAAGCCAAAGACGCGGGCGTGGACCACCTCTTTGTGGACGGCGCGCGCACCGACGTGGCCAAGCACGAGTTCACGCTGTCCATGCAACCTGCCAAGGAAGCGCTGGGCGTCACCGCGATGGACATCGCCAAGGGGTTGCTCGACATGGGGTACATGGCACCAACGGTGTACTTCCCCCTCGTGGTCCCCGAGTGTTTGATGATCGAACCGACAGAAACCGAAGCCAAGGACACCCTCGACCAATTCGCCAAGGATTTCGTGGCCGTGGTCGGAACGGATCCCGAGACCCTTCATGCGGCCCCGGTCACCACGCCCGTCCGCCGCGTTGACGAGGTCTACGCCGCGAGGAACTTGTGCCTCCGGGTCCCCGAAGAGGACCTTTGAGCCGCACCACGTTGAAGTGCAGACCTCCCCCAACAGGGTTGATGCTCGCATGGGAGCGCGACCGCTCGGTCCCCCAAGGGGCCTCGATGTTGCTCCCGATGGCATGGTCGCCCTTGCTTTGGTTGGCCATGCTGCTTGAGACCAAAGCCGGATGGTCGCACACCGTCACCTTGGTCTTCGTTGGACTTGGGGCGGTATCGACCGGGTTTCCGTTGTTCTTGGTGGGCGAGGCACGCCCGATGGCGCAACAAAAAGCCAGGTTTGGACTGGGTGCCTTGGCGGTGCTCTGTGTGGTGGCCGTCGCCGATGTTGGCCTTCCTACGTGGGGCCTTTGCTTCCTCGGTTTGCTGCTTTGGGGCGCCGCTGCACGCGTGATTCAGACCGCGTTGGCCACCCCACGGTGGCGGGGTTTCGTCGCGGTTGATGCCACCACTCTCAGCCCTGAGTGGCGACGAGCAGAAGGGCTCAGCGGCCGCTTTCACCGGACCCTCAACGGCACACAGGCGCTCCTCTCGTTGGGGGACGCTGGGCCGTGGTTGGACGTGTCTGGGCCGGAAGAAGAGGTGCTGAAGCCCGTCGATTTTGGCCTGGACGACCCTGAAGAGGCTTGACCTCGGACATGGGGCCGATGGCCCACGATCCAGTCACCCGTCACATGGTGCGGCTTGGGATGGTACGCTCCGGCGGGGCTGCGGCACGGGCCATCGACGGAGGAGCAGCCCCCCGTCTTCGTCAGGTTGGCTTGGCGTTGCTGAGGGCCGACCTCCGACGAGCACGGCGCGCCTTGAACGCCCCTCGTTGGCGAGGGTCAGGATGGCTGGACTGGCGCGACGTGCCACCTCATGTGGTCCATCTCGCACGTGCTCGGGCTCGGCGCCTTCGGGTGGAACCGACGCGTGCCGTGTGCTTTCCGAGCGGTGGCGATGCAGGTCCGTCATGGTGCGACGTGCCTTGATGGCGCCGGTTGAGGTCACCCTCTGGGCATGGGCACGTTGAAGAACCGCCAAAGGGGCCAAGCGGCCATGGAAGTCACCATCCTCCTAGGCTCGAAGTCCGACATGCCCGTCGCCGAAAAGTGCACCAAAATTCTCGACATGTTCGAGGTCACCTACCAACTGCGCGTGGCCTCTGCCCACCGTTCCCCCGCGTTTGTTGAATCGATCATCA
>QQSJ01000088.1 GCA_003602635.1 Candidatus Poseidoniales archaeon | reverse complement strand
CCAAGCGGTCCTCCGAGCGGCCCTCCGAGCGGTCCGCCGACCAAATCCTGATCAGAGTTGAGCTGTATGTCGGACGCCTTCTCCATGGAATTGTGCGGCTCCAAAGGAGCATGGCAAATCGTTCCTGAAGGGTGCGACAGCATCGACCTGGAGTCCGTCGGTGCTCGGATTGTGGCCGACGGTTACACGGTTGGTCTCCGCACCCGTTTGATGTGGACGTTCACCGGTCCAAGCGACCTTTCCTTGTTTCCAAGCGGTAAGTTGTTGGTCAAAACGGACGATCAATCGCTGGCCGGGGACGTGGCACAACGCCACCTCACCCACTGGATTCAGACGGATTGAGCAGCATGAAGCTCGACGAGGTCATCGCCCGTCTTCTCGCTGACGAGGCCATCGTGTACCCGACGAGCACCCTCCCAGGGCTCGGAGCCCGGCCCACGGCTCGTGGCTTGGACGCCGTGTTTGCGTTGAAGGCGCGTGACGATCGAAAACCGGTCAGTTTGGCGGTCCGCAACCTCGAACAGGCGGAGACGTTGGTTGACGTTCCTGCCTTGGCGTACGCACTCATCGACGCTTTTCCTGCAGGGGGCCTTTCGCTCATTCTGCCTGCACGAGAAGCCGTTGACCCCCGTCTTGGTGGTCAGGCCATCGCGGTCCGTTGTGTGGTGCATCCTACGGCCTTGGCCCTCGTGGACGCGGTGGGGCCGATCACCGCCACGAGCGCCAACATGAGCGGAGAAGAACCTGCTTTGGACACCGAGGTGTGCGCCGAACGGCTCGCTTTGCCCACGGCGGCAGCGGCGCCCGGTACCTGCCCGGGTGGGCTGGGGAGCACCTTCCTCCGCATCGAGGGCGACGCTGAAGACGCAGAGGTAACCGTTATCAGGGCGGGCGTGGTACCTTCGACGGACGTGATGGCATGGGTGACTTCGAAGAGGGCATGAAGTACTGGCGCGACGCCGGTCACGTGGCTCGTCGAACGCTTGAAGCCATGAAAGAAGAGCTCCAACCAGGAAAGACCTGGCACGAGGTCATCGAAGCCGCAGAGCGCTTTATTCACCGGCACGGTGGAAAGCCCGCTTTCCCTGGAACCATCGCGGTGAACAACATCGCGGCCCACTTCACCACCGAACACACGATCACCCCGCCAGAAGGGTGGGAAGGCGACATGGTGCTCGAAAAGGGCGATTTGGTAAAGATCGACTATGGCGTCCACATCAAGGGCCACATCGGCGACAACGCCCTCACCTATGAGGTTGGCAACACCAACAACCACACGGAGCAGATCAAAGCCGCACGTGAAGCACGGGATGCCGCGATTGAAATGATGCACCCAGGTACCCCCTGGCACAAGGTCGGCGAAGCCGCAGCACAACCCTCCCTCGACGCAGGTTTCCAACCCATCCGCAACCTCTGCGGCCACCAGCTGAAGCCCTGGGTGCTCCATGCGGGCGTGTCGGTGCCGTCCTACCGCTGTGGGCCCGACCATCAAGGGTTCAAAGGGGTCGTCGAGGAGGGTTCCGTCTATGCCGTTGAACCCTTCAACACCACGGGAGAGCAGGGCCTCATCAAGAACATGGGCGCCTCAAACTCGTCCAACATTTACCGCGTGACAGGAGCCACCACGTCCAGAAAGGCACGCGCGAAGAAGCAACTCAAACCCCTCGGTGCCCAAATGGCCCGCAACCTCGAGGAACGGTACGAAACCCTGCCGTTCGCGGAGCGTTGGGCCTATCCGATGCTCGAGAAACCCTTCCCCGATGCCGATGAAGCGAGCAGGCAATCTAAGTGGAACGCACTTGTCAAGAAACTGGTGAGCATCCGGTTCCTGGAAACCTACCACGTGTTGGCGTGCGCTGATGACGGGTTTGTGGGACAATTCGAGCACACGGTGGCCGTGACCTCCGGCGGACCGGAGATCTTGACCGTCGAGTGAAAGCAGGTCTTGACCGGCTCCTTTCCATCCGGTAAGGGTTATGAAGGCAGGTTGCATACGAATATCTGAACAGGTGTGAACCGGCTTCGTTGAGTGCATCCCATCCCCTCTGCGTCTGCTCTCGCCCTGTTCACCTCAACTCACCTTGGCCGCGAGGCTCTTCACAAATGGTTTGCACCACCCGCGGGCCATTATTAGAATCAGAAATAACTTTTCATAACGGCGCAGTGCCTTGGTTTTGGAGCGCCAACCTGAAGTTTGCAGTCGGAGACTTCAAATAAGACGGTGGATTTGGCAGAAAAGCCCGTAATGGGCAGGAAGGACTGAAAATGAACAAAGAAAACCGAAATGATGAGGCTGTGAGCCCCGTTATCGCTACCATCCTGATGGTCGCGATCACGGTCGTGCTCGCTGGTGTGCTGTACGTCTGGGCTAGCTCCCTGGCTGAAGGCAACACCGACGGCGACCTGACCCTGTACGTCTTCGACGCCGAAGACGCGGGCGGCGACGTGACCACCCAAACCGACGACAACCTGGTTCGCGTCACCATGACGCAGGGCTCGGCCGTCAACTGGGCCTCCGTGAGTGTGAAGATCAGCGTCAACAACGGCGCCCCGATCACCTGCGACCGCGACTCCGGCGACGGCGTCGACACCGACTGCAAGCTCGTCGAGTTCGGCGACAGCACGGACAGCGAGTGGACCATCGGTGACGGTGTGACCATCGTCGAGAACGGCCAGGACCTGTGCACCGCTGGTGCGACCTGCGGCATCGAGGTGACCATCACCAACGTGCGCGAAGGCAACACCATGGACGAGTCCTCCACCGTCGCTCAGTGAGCGTCTGGTGAAGGTTTCTCACCGCACACACCACGTCCAATGAAGGACGCGACCGCTCTCCTGGGTGCTGCGGCACCCGGGGGGGCCTCCCCCCTCCCCCTCATTCCTCACGCTGACGCGCCTCAGCGTTCGGCGTCCACACATGCGCTGGACCGCCAAACCATTCACGCCACCAGGCGCCCCACAGCGGGATCATTCCACCGATAACGGTTGACAAGCCCTTCAACGGCTTCGGCCAGGTGCGCTCAAACACGCCTGTAAACAGCATCAGCATCGCCGTGGCTTCGCACACGGTCAGGAGAAGGCCGAGTGGCGTGTCCCACGGCAACCCACCTTGCCAGATCGACAAGGCCCACCTGATGTCTGCCAGTTGCCACCCTGCTAGAAGCAGAAAGGGCGCTCGCAGGTGCGCATGACGCTGAAAACGCAAGGTTTGGGCAAACCCAACGGGCGTTCGAACGTGGCGATGCCGGCGAAGCAGACGCACCAAACCACGCCCTCGTCGAACCCGCTGGTCCCATCGAGCGTCCCACGAGGTCGGCACGTCATCGATGAAGGTGGCCGTGGGGTGTTGTGCGGTCCTGAATCCCTGCAACGCAATCGTGGTGGCGATTTGTCCGTCGTCGGCGTTTGAGTTTGGGTCCAAAGCGTCTGGATTCACCAGGTCCGCTCGAAAGGCCATCATGCTCCCCTCGAGGAAAGGGGTGGCACCAAGGCTGCTCTCGGCTTCACGCAACCAAGAGAAGAGCCCGCGGTGGCTGGCTTCCATGGCCGTTGCTCCTTGACGTTCAGGGCGTCCACCCACGGCACCGAGGTCCTCTTCGGCCATGGCTCGAACGAGGGCTTCCAAGGCTCCAGGCGAGCAGCGTGCATCGGCGTCGACCATGACCACGATGTCATTCGACGTCTGTTTACGAAGGTGGGCAAGGGCACGTTGCACAGCAGCCGTTTTTCCCTCACGTCGCTCCATGCGTAAGACGTCATGGTCGGCGAACGCGTCGTCGTGAGCGGCCATCCAGGCTTCGGCCAATTCCACGGTCCCGTCTTCCGAGGCGGAATCGATGAGCACCAATCGGACGCCCGCGTCGGCAAGCGTTCTTCCCTCAATCCGTTGGGCGGCAAGGTCGGCGAGCCTTCGCTCGATGACGCCCGATTCGTTCCATGTCGGTACGAGCACCACCACGTCGGGCATGGCCTCTGGGCTCAGCGGGTCCTCGTTCGGCCTCCACGGCGATTTCATGGCCGCCGCACACCGTTGCCGATGGGCCAGGAAGGGCAATCCAAACCAGAGGACCACCGCGCCCTCAGCCAACGCCCACCAAAGCACGCCCTTTCCTCGCTTCAGGGTGATTTCATCCCTTCCCGTCCATCGGTGTGCTCATGTCCGACTTTCCCATGGGCAGGTCATGCCGCACGTGATCCATGTCGGGCCGTGCGAATCTCCTGGCGGCATCCGGACCGTCATGCGGACCTTGGCCAAACATCCACCAGAAGGATGGACGGCTTCGCTGCTGCCGTCGCATGCCAACCGCACGCTCAGCATGGTGTTCACCGCGTGGAAGGCAGCACGTGCCCTCCGCGCTTTGCCTGTCGACGATTCTCCTGTGGTGCATCTGCACGCGGCCAGCGATTGGTCGCTTCGTCGCAAATTGCGCCTTGCGGCCCGATGCCAACATCCTGTGGTGCTCCACCTGCACAGCGGCGACACGGCGCGATGGCTGCAGGCCAAGGCCGGACGTGCCGTTCGTGTCCGAGCGGCCATCGAGGCGCACGTCTCTGTGGTCGTGGTGCTCGATGAAGCATGGAAAACCCTGCTTGAGCCGTTGATTGGACAGGTCGAGGTGGTTCCCAACCCCGTGCACCCTCAGCATCACCTGCATGACGTCGATCAGAGGGACGGAACTCGATTGCTGGTCATGGGCCGTGACGCACCGGTGAAGCGCCGCGGGTTCGCCGTTGACGTGGCGGCACACATCCGAAACAAGCGCCCCGAGGTTCACCTCCACTTGACCGGCGGCCAGCCCATGGAAGGCGACGGTTGGACGCGCCATGGGTGGCTGACGGACGCCGAACGGCTGGCTCTCTTGCAGGCGACGGACGTCCTATTGCTCCCTTCTCGGTTTGAAGGTCAACCGCTCGCCGCGCTTGAGGCCCTCGCATGTGGAGTGTCCGTGGTCGCTGATGGCGGGTTGGTTGGCTTGCCTGACACCGTCGTTCGGCCTCATGCGGGCACAGTCGCATCCTGGGCGGAAGCCATCGATTCAATCCTGAGCACCCCTTCCGAACCCGCTGCCCTTGCCGCTTCGGTTTCGCACCATGCGGTGGAGCACGTCGCACAACGGTGGGCCAACATGTACGCCATGGCGCACCAAAGGGCCAGTCGCTGATTCAGAGCAGCCCTTCTTGGATCTCCGCATCCACCAGATCGCTGAGTCCTTCCGCTAGGCTGACTGTGGCGTGCCAACCGAGGTCGGCAGCGATGGCCGTGACGTCCGCCACGGAGTGATCGATGTCACCTGAGCGGCCGGGGCCGATGAGCGGGGTGAGATGCTCACCGTCCATGCCTCGTGCCCGCAGGGCATCGGCCAGCGTCTGAACGAGGTCCAGCAGGCTCGTCTGCACTCCAGTCCCCACGTTGTACACGTGGCTTGGAGGGGCCGACCACGGCTTCGTCGCCAGATCAACCAACAAGCGAGCCACGTCGTCGACGTGGACGAAGTCCCTCGTTTGCTGTCCTCCACCGTACAGGGTGGGTGCAGCACCATGGCACATGCGCGTGACAAAGATGGGAATCACGCCGGTGTTGGGTCCGTCGTTCCGCTGACCTGGGCCGTAGACGTTGAAGAAACGCAGGGCCAAGGCTTCCCAACCCTCCTCGCGGCGTCGGTGAACGGCTTGCTCGTTGGCCCACTTGCTGTCTGCGTAAGGCGACTGTCGTACGCCGACCGAGTCCTCAACGTGGGGCACCCCTTCGACATCGCCGTATACGGCGGCGGAGGAGGCGAGAACGAGCCGATGAAGGCCACGCGCGGCCATGTCCTCAAGCAAGGCATCTGTGGCGTGAGCGTTCACGTCCAGGGTGCCCTCAGGATCTTCCACAGAGCGAGGAACCGAGCCTTGTGCGGCCAAATGCACCACAGCATCGACGCCTTCGAGCGCCTCTGAGCGTGCATCAGGGTCCCTGATGTCACCAAGGACGGTACGGGCGCCAGCATCGGCGAGGGACGCAAAACGGGCGGCAAGTCCGGTGCTCAGGTCATCGAGTACGGTGACCTCATGACCGTCCCTGATGGCTTCCATGACGGTCCGTACGCCAATGAAGCCGGCGCCACCGGTGATCAACAGCCGCACCATGCTCCGCGGGGGGTTGGTCCCGCACCATGAACTGCGTGCCTCACCGAGACCTCTATGGTCGGCCTCACGGGGTGGGGAGCATGGACGAGGAGGGCCCGCGCACCGGCCCCGAACGTCGTGAGGCGGCGCTACGCCGTGAGTTGTGGCGGGTACGCAACTCGGCTTCCTTTCGCCTCGGCCATCACGTCATCGAGGCCTTTCGACGCCCTTGGAGGCTGCTTGTGCTCCCCTTCTCTCTCCCGGTGGTCATGTGGGGCATCGGCATGGAATTGCTGGGCCGCCGACCTCGTCCCATGTCAGACAGCATGATTCAACTCAGAGGAGGTCCAGCCCGTTGCGTCGTGCTGTTCCCGACCAACGGCGTGGGCTTTGGTCACTTCACCCGCATGTATGCCCTTGCTCGTCGTCTTCGCAAGCAAGATCCAGACCTTGAGATCGTCTTCTTCACCACCCAGCCGACCCTCCATTTGCCCTATGCTGAGGGCTTTCCGACCTACCATCTCGCCGGCCCAAAGCGCATGCAAGGCATGGACGCCGATGCGTGGAACGCCATGTGTCAGGAGATGCTGACCCTCGTGCTGGAAACCCACCGGCCCCAGAGTTTCGTCTTTGACGGGGCCTTTCCGTACCGGGGCATGCTCGATGCGCTCGCGACCATCGACGTGCCGCAGAAGGTCTGGGTGCGCCGAGGCATGTTCCGGAAGGGCACCAGCGTTCCTGTGGACGCCATTGGGCGCTTCGATCTCATCGTTCACCCCGGCGACGCCGTGCCGCATGCGGCGTCAGAGGTTGAACACGGCGTCGAGGAGCTTCACGTTCCTCCGATGTTGTTGATCGACCCAGAGGAGATGTGGGCACGCGAAACCGCCCGGCGTCGTTTGGGCGTGCCCCAGAACGCGCG
>QQSJ01000087.1 GCA_003602635.1 Candidatus Poseidoniales archaeon | reverse complement strand
CCACTACACTACGCTCGCGTGTGCAACCGTCCCACCGGGGCCGAGTATAAACGGTTGTCGGAGCAGAGAATCTGCGCCCTTCAGAGGTCCCCGAAGCGGTCTCCTCCGCCACCTTCACGGCGGGAGAGACCGACCAGAAGGCCGACCACCAAGGCGGCGATCAGACCCAGACCGCCCCAGACCAATGCGGGGTGCAACTCGCCGTCTTGACCGCCGCCACCGGTCACACCACCGGCGTCGAGGCGCATCACGGTGGAGACGGTGGGGGCCACCTCTCCGTACGTGTCTGAGGCACGGACAAGAAGCTCGTGGGCACCAAGGGGCGTGCCGGTCCGCACCTCGAGGCAAGCCGACCACACGTTGTCGCCGGCCGTTTCATCGGGGCCTTGCCCGTCGTTCCTCATCGAGGTCCAACCGGATTGCTCACCGAGCGGCGTCAACGTCCCGCGATCGAGTTGGACACCGTTGAGGCCGTCTTGGTCGGACACCTGTGCGGTAAAGGCCACGCAGGAATCTCCCCTGCGGCTTTCGTCCACCACCAAGGTATCCGCCGTGATCGTTGGAGCGTCGTTGAGCACGAGCAGCCTTGACCAGCCTGCGTCGGGATCTTCGGGTGCGAGGAAGGGCCCAACCAAGCCACCGTCGGATCCGACCTGGACGGTTCGGGTCACCACCGCTGAGGCGCCCAGATCGTCTTCCAGGACCCAAGGCAGGGTCATCAGACCAGGCTGAACGCTTGCAGGCAACGTGAAGGCGCCACTCCATGCGGTTGTCCCGGCCACTTGGGCCAGGGGCACCAGAGCACCACCAGAAAGGCCGCTGAGGTCAACGGCGACGGACGCGACACCATGTTGGTCCACCACGTTCGCTTCGACGATGACGGATCCACCGCGTTGCACACGGTCAGGAACCAAATCGATGCTGAGCAAACGTGGCGCTGGATTGACGATCTGCACCGTGGCGTTGTCGTAGGTCGTGGAGGTGAAGGCGTCCACCACAGTGACGGGGGCAGAGAATTCCCCGACCGTGGTGTCGAGCACGGTCAAGGTGGTCGTCCAACGGTCGTCGGCGACGGCGACGTCCCCGTCTTGGCCACGATCGTTGAGCACGCGCATCCCCAACCCAAGCGCAGAAAGATCGACTTCCACGCGCTCGAGGTTCCAGTCCACGTCAACGACTTCAGCCACAAGCAGGCTGCTTCGTGCACCCTCTGCCTCGGCCAATCCGTTTGGTTGGCTCAGACCGAGGAAAGTTGGCGGCGTGTTGCCTTCGGCCGTCACCACGGACGGCGACAACACGCGAGCAAGCGTCTGCGACTCGTTCAACCATGCGACGTCGTCGTTGTCGCCGTACGGGACCTCGAGGCTTCGCGTGACGCTGGTGGACAGCCCTTTCAGCGGCCCAACGGCGACGAGATGCCCTTCTGCGGTGCCGCCAAACTCGGCGTACGTGCCCGTCCATTGTGCGGTCTCAAAGGTTCGACCGTCAGCCTCGTCGGTGGCGTAGGCAAGGACCTCGACAAGGAGGGCCATGCCGGCTTGCTCATCGAGCAAAAAGCGGTCTCCTGGTGCGGCTGGAATGGGCATCAATCCTGTTTCGCGGCCGACCGTCACGTCGCCGAGGCCGTCCACGGGCTCAGGCGCTTCCGGCTCGCGTGGGATGGGAGATCGCTCGGGCTTCTCATCGCCCTCCGAGGCGTCGGGCCCCGATTGCTGCCAAATCACCCGAATGGTTCGGTTGTCGTGGTTGATGTCAACCACGTCGTAGGACCAGGATTCGTTGTGATGGGCTCCAAGGCCTTGGTTACCAAAGAACGAACCTCCGTTCAACCCAGTGAAATTGAACCACTCTTCCTGGTGGATGATGTGCACCCGGTGGGAAACGCCGCTGGCGTTCTCGGCGTCCACCGTGGCGTCGATGTCCCGCACGATACCGAAGGTACCTTCGGCATCACCGCTCAGCACTCCGTCAACGTGGAGACGGTCTGCAACGGTTTCTCCGTCCTCGCTCCATTGATGGAAATCGTGCACGGTGCCGTTGATGACCACGCTGGTGTTCTCGTCCTGCTCAACGAATCCAAAGGTACCGGAACCACGGATGCGCTCCAGTTGGTTCACGCGAACGCCGTCCTCCCAACGCTGCAAGGACTGGAACGCCTCGAGATCGAGGTCCATCCTAGTGCCGTCTTCGATGAGCGTGAACTCAGCAACGGCCTCAATCTGTTGATGATCAAGGCGGCGAACGCCGTCTTCATCCCACAATTCAAGCACGAGCACGGCCACGGTTCCGTCAATGTCGAGGGAACCTTCGCTTTCGTTGTCCTCAATGGTGTGAACGTCCAAGGTGCCGTTCGCTTCGATGCGCAGCCGTTCGCTCACGATGCCTTCGATGACGGAGCGGTTGAGGGTCGCTTCGGTCACGCTGGCGGCGACTTCTGTCCTTGCACCGTCGATGTCGTCGATGAGGGTCAGGGTACCGAAGCCTTGGGCGTCGAACACGCTGGCTTGCAAGACGCCCGCAGTGCTGCTTTCGTTGCGCCACACGCGGTCCAAGACGAGGTCGAGGTCAATCGTTGAATTGTCCGCGGTTTCGAGAAGCACCAAACGACCGTCGCCGAGTTCCCACGCTTCGAGTTGATCGCCCACGCGCTCTTGCCAGCCGTTGCCGTCGAACTCCAACATGAAACGTTGTGGTGCTCCGTCCGTCAACGTGGTTTGGTCCAACGTCCAGTTGGATGAGGTCGTGATTTCGTGATCCGCCAGAGGTTGATTCCAACGCCCGACCTGCACCGTCCGTTCCACCTGCGGCCAATCGAGGGGCGAACCATCCACGCCAATCACGTCGACCGTGAGGTGGACGGTGTCGTTCCACGCCACGTCTTGGTCAACCGTGAGGGTCGCCACGGAGCGCCCGTCATCCACCGCCCAAGCGACGGTGACGTTGCTGGACATGGCCGTGCCGTTTCGAAGGTGATCGAGGTCAACGTCGATCGTGTAATTGCCGTCGTCGCCCATCAGCAAACGGTAGGCATGGGCTCCATCCTCCCACGCCACCTGCAGGGTGGGGGTTGGCAGCGGGTCCTCTGCCTGCACGGGAAGCACCGCGACCATCAGGAGGAGGAGCATCAGCACCGCTCGCCGTTGCATGGCATCACCTCGACCGGCTCCCACAAGAGGGTTGGGGGCTGATGCTACGCGTCCAGCACGTATCCAAGAAGCAGGGGCAAGACGAGGGTGGCGTCGGATTCGATCACGAAACGTGGTGTTTCTGGGAGCAGCTTCCCCCAAGTGATTTTCTCGTTGGGCGGTGCACCGGAGTACCCGCCGAAGGAAGGCGAGGATTCGCTTATTTGACCAAACCAAGCCCAATGCGGCACGTCTTCGCCGAGGTCTTGACGCAGCATGGGGACGGTGCAGATGGGGAAATCGCCTGCGATTCCACCGCCCACTTGAAGGAAGCCCACAGGCCGGTTTTGCGCCCTGTACCAGTCGGCGAAGGACAGCATGTATTCCACGCCGTTGCGAACCACATCGCTGCTCTTCAGCCGGCCGGCCATGATGTGCGAGGCCATGATGTTGGCCAGCGTGGAATCTTCCCAGCCTGGGACAACAAGTTGGAGGTCGCTTTGGGCAGCAGCGAGCAGCCAGGACGTCTCAGGATCGGCCTGCATTACGCCGTCCAGGACGCCATCCACCAACATGCCGTAGAGGAATTCGTGGGGCAACCTGCGCTCACCGTTGGATTCTGCAGACTGCCATCGTTCAAGCAGGTGTCCTTCGACGCGCCGGAAGGCCTCTTCCTCTGGGATGCACACGTCGGTGACGCGGTTCAAGCCCCGAGCGAGCAGAGCCGCTTCGTCTGCGCTGGAAAGATTGCGCCAATCTGGAACCGTTTCGTAATGGTCGAGGGCGACCAAGCGGAACACGTCCTCCTCAAGGTTGGCGCCCGTGCATGAGATGGCCCCGATGTGCCCAGCTCGAATCATTGGAGCGATGCTGCGTCCGAGGCCGGCGGTGCTCATCGCGCCAGCGAGCGTCAGCACAAGGGTGCCCCCACCTTCGAGAAAAGCGGTGAGGCTGCGCGCCGTCTTGCGAAGCGCTCCAGCGTTGAAATGCTGAAAATGCTCCTCGACGAAGGCACGGACGGTCATGATCAGCCCTCCTCTGGATGAAGGAAACGGTTCATCACGGCACGTTGTTGCACCACGAGGTCAGGCATCTGGGACGTGAACGCGCTGAGGACGTCGTCCACGATGCCCTCCGCATTGGTGCCTCCGCAGGTGAAGCAATCGATGGCCAACCACCCGCGGTCGGAGTAGCAATGGGCGCTGAGATGGCTCTCGTCCAAAAGCACCACTGCGGCAAAGCCTGGCGGTGAGAGGACCCCGTCGAAGGATTCGACGTGCGCGTGAACTTCCCTCGCACCTGAGCGAGCGACCGCCTCGCGAAGCACGGTCAGCACCCAAGCACCCTCATCAGGACCGGGCGAAACGTAGCCGGTCAGGTCCAGCACGACGTGTTGTCCGTGCGATGCGAGGGGAACTTTGGTGTTCAACGCGCGCCGGAACGCCAGAATGGATTTGAATCCCTCAGTCGCTGTTTGGGCTGCGAAAGGTCCTGCGGGGGAGGGGCGAACGGGAGCCCTGTGGGGCGTCTCCGACCGGTGACCAGCGCCCCTCACGGCGGGCAAGCACGTGCGCACCGACGATCTTTGTGGCCAGCATGGCTGCAGTAAACTGCGTCAATGGGCTGTCGGCTTGCCGGGCAATCTCGTTGACGTCCGCACTGATGACGGTCGCCTTTGGTGCGGAAAACACGCTTTCGATGGCGTGGACGGCATGCCAGAAGGTCAGCCCTCCCGGAACGGGCGTACCGGTGGCAGGAACCAACGTTCCGTCCAAACCGTCGAGGTCAAACGTCAGGTGAACTGGTCCTTCCAAGGCGGTCAATGCATCGATGAAGGACGCCCAAGCGGCTTCGCCTCCAGAAGGGGCCATGACGTCACGGGCAAACCACGTCGTGATTCGCTCGTCGTCATCGATGCGGTTCTGTTCTTCGAGGCTGTGCGCTCGCACGCCCACTTGCAGGAGGCGCCCCACGCCAAGATCGAGGGCGCGTGCAGCGGCGCAAGCATGCGAATAAGGCTCGCCATCAAGTTCGCTACGCAGGTCGGCATGAGCATCGATTTGCACCACGGTCAAGCGGCGGAGATCGCCCTCGACGGCGGGGTGGTCGCGCAAGGCTGCGATCATTGGAGGCAGGATCCCGTGCTCCCCTCCCAGGGACAAGGGAAACACGTCGCCGCTGCACCACGGCCGTAGGTAGGCTTCCATGTCGTCCAGTTGCTCGAGAAGGGACCCTGCCTCTGAGGACCAGGGTTGTTCCGTCCGAAACGTCAAGCCCGCCGGAAGGTCCTCTCCGAGGAGCACCTCGTGGGTCTCAACCTGCGCGCTGGCTTCCAAGCACGCGATTGGACCCTCTGCGGTGCCTTGACCATAAGAGGTCGTCAACTCGTATGGGAGCGGGAGCACCACCACGTCCGGTGCTGCGTCATCGTCCTCGGGCAAACCGAGGAAGGTGGGCAGGTCGCGGTCCATGGCCTTCGGGCAAGGTTGGCCGTCAAGAGCGTTCGCCCAAGGGGCCTTCCGGCAACCAAAGGCCGATTTGCGGAAGAGGGTTGATATAGGGTGTCGAACAATATACAGTAGTGTTGCGGAGGAAAATCCGCGGCGAGGTGGGACGAACATGAGCATGACACTCAAAGACCTCACGCGTGCCATCCAGCAGCACATCGACACCGACATGGACGTCGAAGTCGCCCGTGGCATGGCTGAACACGCGCTGGGCTTTTTCGGATTTTACAACCGCATCATCGACAACGCCCTCGAACCCAACGACCGCAACCTGTTCTACATGTTCCAAGACTGGGACCTGCTGACCACCGAGTCCGAAGAAACCACGCTGTGGGACGGACGTGAATGGCGGATCCACTACTGGAAATTCAAGCCCGACCTCCGTGAGCGTGTAGAAGCCTACATGCAACGCAGCCTCGACACCGAGGAAGTCGACCCTTACGCAGACGTCTACGCCGGTGACGCGGCCATGATTTGGACGCGCGAATCCGAGCGAATCGCCAACCCCAACGCCTTCACCTCCGACTGGTGAGCGTGGGAAGGGTCATCAGACCCAAGCCCGTCCGCCGTCCATGCGCGGCCGTGCCCTGCTGCTTGTCGTGGTGCTCCTCGCACCGCTGGTGGCGGGAACCGTTCAGGCACAGTGGCCTGAAGCCCCCACCGAAGAAGCGTGGCCAGGCGAGCCCATCGACAACCACGTCCACATGACGTGGGCTGCGTTGACCTTGGAGGTCAACGGGTGGGCCGACGACCATCCTGACATCGTGGACCTGATGGACATCGGCGATTCGGAGCTTGGGAAGACCCTGTGGGTGGTGCGCTTGTCCGACTGGTCCATGGACACCAAACCGAACGGCTCCGCGAAGGAAATCGTCTACATCGACGGTGGCCACCATGGCAACGAATACTTGGGGACGGCGTTGGCGTACCTCACCGCGAAATTCTACATCAACGAGTGGGCGGCCGGCAACCAGGAAGCCATCGACGTCCTGCAAAACACCGAACTGCACATCCTCATCATGCTCAACCCCGACGGCAACGACATCGACACCCGTTGGAACATCAACCAGGTCGACCTGAACCGAAATTACGACCATTATTGGAACACGTGCCCGACCACACAACCGGGCAGCAGCGCCTTCAGCGAGTCCGAAACCATGCACAATTCGGACTACATGAACGCCTACGTGACCGATGCTGACCTCTACGTGACCATGCACACGGGGGTGTGGATCATGCTCTACCCGTGGGGCAAGTGGGCCGACCAGCCCCCCGACTGGGAACTCTTCTGGGGCATCCGCGACGAAGTACACGCAACGGTTTCGGACATCCCCATCCAAAACGCCAACCAAGGGCTCTACCCCAATTGCGGCACCAGCCGCGACTACGGATACGGCGTGATGGGATTCCCCACCTTCACCTTCGAGACCGACGACGAACAATTCGTTCCGGGAAGCTTCGAATCCTTGCACGACCGGTTGGCCGAAGAACTCGACGTCATGAGGTACTTGATCAACAAGGTCTGGTATTGGCGGGCTCGGCTTGACGTCGCCTCCCTTGAGGTCTCGAAGGACAGCGTGACCCTTGACGTGACGAACCATGGCTATGCGAGCACCACGAACGCTTCGCTGGAATACCGCCTTGAGGACGGCAGCGTGGCCTGGGCCTCCTCCCTGTTCAACGTCAACGCAAGCACCTCGAAGACCGTGGAACTGTCCTTTGTCGGGACGATGCTTTCGCCCGGAGGTTCCTGGAACCTGAACTACCAGAAGCGCGTCATCGACGCCTCGACCTGGGTCAACGAAACGGTTCCCGCCGATGCCGTCGATGAAAGTGGAGCCGAAGAAGGCGATTCAATGCCCATCGGCACCGCTCCACTGCTGGTTGTTTCGCTGCTCGCGGCGGTCGCTGTGGAAGGACGGAACCGGCGAGAAGACCGAACAGAAGCCTCGACCGAGGATTGAAGTGCCACCCCTCGGTCCACAACCGGGAATCAACATGCGCATCGAAATCAGCCCGAGCAACACGCTGCACGGCACCCTCATCCTTCCACTCACCCAAGGCGACGACGTCGCTGACGCCAGCCTGACCGGTGTCCCCTCCGCGCTCAAGGCGCAGATCGCCAACGCCCTCAGCGAAGGCGACTTCAAGGGAAAGAAGGGCGAAATCCTGTCTTTGGTCGGCACCGGCGAAGGCCGTGCCCTCCTCGTCGGACTTGGCAAAACGAAAGACCTCAACCGTGACGTTTGGCGCGAGATTGGCGCCAAGGCCACGGCGGCCATGAAGCCAAGCCACGGCAAGGAATTCACCGTCGCGGCTGAGGACGGGGACATGCACGACCTTGCGGCCATGGCCGAGGGCATGATGCTGCGCGACTACAGCTACGACGTCTACCTCACCAAGGACGACGACGACGATGAGGACGACAGCGAGGCCGTCGTTCGCTTCGCGTGCGAAGACGAAGACACCGAGCCCCTCGCGGCCACCGTCAAGCGCATGGCGAGCGTCGTCAAGGGCGTCCACCGCTCCCGCGACCTTGGAAACTGCCCACCGAACGACCTCTACCCGATGGCCTACGCCCGTCAAGCGATGGAATACGCCGAGGGCTTTGAGCGACTCAACGTCTCGGTCATCACCTACGAAGAAGCCCTCGAGCGTGGCATGGGCGGTCTTGTGGCCGTCGGCATGGGTTCCTCCCGCAAGCCCTGCATGGTCATCTTCGAATTGAACGCCCACATCACCGGCCGAGCGCCCGTCATCGTCGGCAAGGGCATCACCTTCGACACCGGTGGCATCTCGATCAAGCCAAGCCCCTCCATGGACGAAATGAAGTACGACATGGGCGGTTCCTCCGTGGTCTTCGGACTCATGCAGGCCCTCACCGAAAGCGGTTGGGAAGGCAAGGTCACCGGCATTGCGTGCATGGCAGAGAACATGCCCGCGGCCAACGCCCAGCGCCCCGGCGACGTGATTCGCACCTACTCTGGCAAGACCATCGAAGTGCTCAACACGGACGCTGAAGGTCGCCTCGTGCTGTCCGATGGCCTGTGGAAGGCCGGCGAATATGACCCGGAGTACATCATCGACCTCGCCACCCTCACCGGCGCCTGCGTTGTGGCCCTCGGTCACGAAGCGAGCGGCCTGTGGTCCAACGACGACGACCTCCGCTCCCGCATCCATGAAGCCGGCAACGCCGTTGGCGAGCTGGCTTGGCCGATGCCGCTCCTCCCCGCCTTCGAGAAGGAGATGACGGATTCCAAGATCGCCGACACCCGCAACCTCGGCGCTGGCCGCTGGGGCGGTGCCAACACGGCTGCCGCTTTCCTCAAGCAATTCGTCCCAAGCCGTGGAGAAGGCGACGACGAGGAGCAAATCCCCTGGGCGCACCTCGACATCGCTGGCACCTACTGGGGCGCCAAGACGAACGCGACGGTGAAGCACGGGGCGACCGGCGTCCACGTGCGAACCCTGCACCGCCTCATCACGGGCGAGTGAGCCGACCGCCGCATCACGCGGCGCTGAAGTGTTCGATGACCTTCCGGGTCATGTCCACCACAAGGCCGACCTCTTCGCTGGTCAGACCGAAGTGAGGCGTGTAGCGAAGCGCGTTCCGTCCGCCGTGAATGATGCCAAGGCCGTGGCGTCGGCACCACATCTCGACTTTCTCGTCACCCACCACGGGGAAACGCTCAGGATCGAGTTCAGCGCACACCAGAAGACCCGTCCCTTGAACGGAGAGCACGGCCTCGGGGTGGTCGGCCATGACGCCCTCCAAACCGGCCACGAGTTCTGCGCCGCGAGACCGGATGTTCTCACGGAGCTCCGGCGTGATGCGGTCGAGGACGGCAATGGCGGTCTCGAGGGCGCGAGGGTTGGTCGTCATCGTGTTTCCGTAGATGCCTGTGACGTACATGTCGGCTACTTCTGCGGTCATGCCGACCACAGACAAGGGGAATTGCCCCGCGTTGATGGCCTTGGACCATGCTTCCATGTCGGGCGCCTCGGCGTCCTGGAAGCCTTCGTAGTCGACGATGCTGAGGCACCCTTGTCCGCGGATGCCGGCCTGCACCGAGTCGATGACCAGCATGCTGCCGTGTTCCTTTGTCAAGCGGCGGGCCTCGTCGTAAAAGGCGCGTTCAACGCAGACGCCGGGGGCACCTTCGCCCTGGACGGGCTCGATGGCGAGAAGTTCGATGAACACGCCTTCTTCGTCGGCTTGGGCGAACGCAGCCCTCAGGGCTTCGATGTTGTTGGCTGGGATGAGCGCGAGGTTCTCGCGCCCTTGGAAGGTGTTGAGGTTCCTGTCGTAGCCGTCTTTGCATGAATGGGAGATCTGAGCTGGGCGATCTGTCCGCCCGTGGAAGGCGCGCTCGATGGCCAGCATACGGGTGGGCTTCCCTTCATGGCGTCCACCGGGACCGGTCATGTGCAAGGCGTTCACGTCGCAAATGCGCATGCCAACGGTCATGCCTTCGGAGCCGGAGTTCATGCAGATGAAGCGCGCGAAGGGGCAGCCGTCCTCGCGGCTGTGCCCGATTTCGTTGCGCAAGCGCTTGATGAAGCGATGTTGGCTGAAAGAAGGCGTCATCACGTTGGCCATCACATGGTTTCCAGCCATGGCGTCGATGACGTCTTGCGGACCATGCCCTGCTCCGAGCATCCCATAGCCGCCGTTGTCGTGGAGCACGGCGCCATGGGCCGTGACGATCCACGGACCACGTGCAGCCAACGCAACGTAGGGGTTCACCGTGGGTGCAGCGTAGAAGTTCACGAAACCGGATTGCAGGTCCCGCACCAAGTCTCCCTCGTCGCGGAACACCGCCGCTTCGCCCAGCTCTTCCACCAAGGTTTCGAGGCGTTGCTCGGCCTCATCGATGGCTTGGAGGAGGCGCGCGTCGGTTTCAAGGAAGCGCGAAACGGTCGCATCGTCGAGCCCGGGGGTGCCGCTCGGGCCTTGCCGAGCGCGAAGGGCGTGAAGGCGTTGGAGGGCATCGTGCTGCATGGCCGCCATGGTCATCAGGTTGGGGACTTCGGGTTCAACCCATGAACTTGACCACGCGTCCATGGCTTCGCTGCGCCATACCTTGAAATACCCCGCCGCGGACGCGACTATGTAACCTAAGGTTCACTAATGGGGCGAGCAAATGGCGAACGGCGACGATTGGGAAGAGCGGCTCATGGAGCAACTCTTGCAGATGTTGGCCACCTTCGGCATCGAATTCGACCGAGACGACCTCGACCGAATGATGGACCTGTTCCGCAACCACCTGGAGAACATGGGGCTCGACTTGGAGCGAGCCAACGGTGACGTTCGCTTCAACCTCGACATGGAGGAATTGGGCCGCTTGTTCCAGAACGGCGGAGGCCTTGAGGACCTCATGCGCGGCTTGGGCCTCGACGTGACCGTCGACGCCAAGCAGGTCGAAGTGGACGACGAAGTGCACAACCTCAATCCGGACATCGACCTACCACCAAGCGACGTGTTCCTCGAAGACTGGAACATGATCATCACCCT
>QQSJ01000086.1 GCA_003602635.1 Candidatus Poseidoniales archaeon | reverse complement strand
CAAGCGCCGTGGGGGTCGGCCAGGACGGTGGACCCGCTGGCCAGTGATCCAAAGAGTGGCACTGAACTGACGCAGGCCGCGTGGCTGGATCCACTCGGCCTCGGTCTGTTTGGGGTGCGCTTGGTCGGCCTTGCCTCGCTTGCCGTCCTGGCGTGGGCCATGGGCAACTTGCCACGTTGGCGCAACCCTGAAGCGACGTGGTCGCCGTGGTTGGCGTCCATTGTCCTGTTGCATCCGGGCATGCTTTTCGCGATCGGGCGTGGCTACAGCGAGCCGCTTGGGACCTTGCTCGGTGGCGTGATGCTCCTCACCCCGCTCCATC
Organism: Candidatus Poseidoniales archaeon; assembly: GCA_003602635.1. Lineage (GTDB taxonomy): Archaea > Thermoplasmatota > Poseidoniia > Poseidoniales > Poseidoniaceae > MGIIa-L3. Next base: position 10,181 of record QQSJ01000086.1, on the reverse strand, counting down.
CTGCGTTGTTCGGACGCATCCGATCGGGAAAACCTCGCACCGGTGCCGCCATGCTTGCCATCATCGTCGCGGTCAGCATCAGCACCGCGGCCGCCGCAGCCCTCCTCGCGGTCAAGGGCTTGAATCCGTGGTGGGCCATGGGTTGGGCGATGAATCTCATCGGCTGGTGCGATCCGATTGGTTTCGGGGAATGGAAAGCCAGCGATGCCACAAGGCGTGGTGCTGTCGGCTGGTTCGTGCTCGCCATGGTGTTCGGATTGGCCGCCGCGGGTCTGCTGGGCGTTGGCAGCGTGAGCGAAGCCCGAGGCGGATGGTGGTGGTGGAGCTTCCTGCCCTTCGCGGTCTTCGACGTGCTCGGCCTCTACCTGCTTGTAGGCGCTGGGCTCTGGGCTTTCCTCGGAAAGGACGCCATGGCCTTCAACAAGGCCGAGGGCGCCATGGAACTGCTCGTGGTATGCGGCTTCCTCGTGGGCCTGTTATCGGCTTACGTCGCGGCCTTGTGGGCCGTTGAGGGCCAAGCGTGGGACCTCGCCTGGTGGAAGACAATGGTCGTGCTTGGCAACAACGGAAGGCACGGCATGGTGCTGCTTCCTGCTGCGGTGTGGCTGATCGTGCATCTTCAGGGCGATGCTCCGCTTCCCACCGAACGCCTCCATCGCGCCTTCGTGCTGCTTCTCCCCTTGGCGCTGCTCGCCGCCGCACACGGCCAGACGTTGTGGACCGACGATGCGGCTGAGGCGGCGCTCTCGCATCTCGAAGAGGGCGACGATGTGCTGCTCATCCACGACCCAACCCTTGCGGTGCACTGGCTCTACAGCATGCACCCCGTGCTCTCAGAGGAGGGTCCCGAGGGACTCGTCGGGCATTGGCGAGCACCGGAGGCCGGTTGGCAGGACGAACTGCTCAACGGCACCACGTTGCCGGACCGTGGGGATTTGTCCCATGTGTCGGTCATTGTGGTGGCTCCCGGCCTCGATGTGTCCCTTGATGGATGGGAGGAAGCCGAGTCAGGCAGCGCCCCTTGGATGAACGGCGGAGGCACGTGGCGCCTTCTCGTGCCCGAGGCGAACCCCTAAAGGGAGGCCAACGGAGGCCGGACTGCCCCCAATGTGGGGTGAGGGACCACCATGGGCCTCCATTCCTTCCGCCTGCCCGACATTGGAGAAGGTGTTGTCGAAGGCGAAGTCGTCGAATGGTTCGTGGCCGTCGGTGACGCCATCGTCGAAGATCAGCCTCTGTTGTCCGTGATGACGGACAAAGCGACCGTCGAAATCCCCTCTCCCGTGACCGGAACGGTCACCCACCTCAGCGGTGACGTCGGCGACATCCTCCCCGTCGGTGAAGTCTGCGCCCAATTCGAGGTCGACGGGGACGGGGACGGAAGCCCCGTCGCCTCCTCCGAAGCTCCTGCCGAAGCAGCGCCTGCTCCTGCGCCCGAACCCATACCAACCCCTGCTCCACCAGCTCCCTCCGCCACGCCTGGCGCATGGGCCACCACGACCGACGACCCAGAGGAGATCGTCGAATGGACCGAATCCATCCTTGCCGTCCACGAGCGCAAGGGCGCAGAACGCGCCCATGAGGTGCTCGACGCGACCGTGGCCGCGGCCCGAGAAGCCGGCGTTGACGTCGGCCATTTGACGCAATCGCCCTACCTCAACACCATCGCTCCTGCAGACGAGCCGGCGTATCCTGGCGACCTCGACATGGAGGCGCGCATCCGCGACACGTTGCGGTGGAACGCGATGATGATGGTCACCCGGGCCAACAAGCACTTCGACGGCCTTGGGGGGCACATCTCCACCTACGCCAGCATCGCCACCCTGTGGGAGGTCGGCCTAAACCACATGTTCCGCGGCAAAGACGGGGAAGGGCACGGCGACCACGTCTACTGGCAAGGTCACGCCAGTCCCGGCCTGTACGCCCGTGCATGGATGGAAGGCCGCTTCGACCACGACCGCATCGAGCACTTCCGCCGTGAAGCCTTCACCACCGGTCTGTCGTCCTACCCTCACCCTCGCTTGATGCCAGACTACTGGGAGTATCCCACCGTGAGCATGGGCCTTGGGGCGATGACCGCCATCCGTCAGGCTCGTTTCAACCGCTACCTCCGCGACCGTGGCTTGGTGGACACCGATCAGAGCCGCGTGTGGTACTTCATGGGGGACGGAGAGTCCGATGAGCCCGAGTCCCTCTCGGAATTGACCCTGGCCAGCCGCGAACACCTCGACAACCTGACCATGGTCGTCAACTGCAACCTCCAGCGTCTCGATGGCCCTGTGCGCGGCAACACGAAAATCGTGCAGGAATTGGCCGCACGCTTCACGGGAGCGGGTTGGAACGTCATCAAGTGCCTCTGGGGCCGTACGTGGGACCCGCTCTTCGCAGCGGACACCACCGGCGCCCTCGCGGCCCGCCTCTCCGCCCTGACCGACGGCGACGAGCAGCGTCTGATGACCGCCTCGGGCGACGTCGTCCGGGCTGAGTTGTTCAACACGCCAGAGCTTGCGGCACTTGTCGCGCACATGAGCGACGCCGATCTCGAAGCCCTCACCGACGACGTTGGTGGCCACGACCCGGTGCGCATCCACGCTGCTTACCGTGCCGCTGTTGCCCACAAGGGCCAGCCCACGGTCATCCTCGCTCGCTCGATCAAGGGCTACGGACTCGGTCCGACCTTCGCCGGCCGAAACGCGACGCACGGGAAGAAGAAGGCCGACGATTCGGCCCTGCATTACATGCGGGACACCATTGGTTTGGCCTTCACCGACGAGGACTTGGACGACTTGCCTTACATCATGCCCGAAGACCGTTCGGACGAGGTCGCCTACATGCTCGAACGCCGTGAGGCCCTCGGTGGCTTCCTGCCCGAGCGGCGCACCTCCTCGCTTGACGTGCCTTTGCCGCCGGCGGAAGCCTACGCGGAGTTTGACGACGGCAGCGGCAAGCAATCCGTGAGCACGACCATGGCCTTCGTTCGCCTGTTGCGTAACCTCACCCGGGCGGAAGGCGTCGGTGAACGCATCGTCCCCATCGTGCCCGACGAAGCACGAACCTTCGGCATGGACCCGCTGTTCAGCGCCTTGGGAATCTACGCACCGGACGGCCAATTGTACAAACCCGTGGATCACAAGGTCCTGATGAAGTACAAGGAGAGCAAGACTGGACAGATCCTCGAGGAAGGCATCAACGAAGCCGGTGCGATGTCCACCTTCATCGCTTCAGGCACCTCCTACGCCACGCAGATGACGGCCACCGTGCCGTTCTACATCTACTACTCCATGTTCGGCTTCCAGCGCATTGGCGACTTGGTGTGGTCCGCCGCCGACAGCCGTTGCCGCGGCTTCCTCATCGGCGCCACCTCTGGCCGGACGACCCTCAACGGCGAAGGCCTCCAGCACCAGGACGGTCATTCGCTGCTCATCGCCATGTCGAACCCAGCCGTGCGTGCCTACGACCCGGCCTACGCCTACGAAATGGCCGCCATCATCAAGCGCGGCATGGAAGAGATGCACGCAGAAGAGAAGGACGTCATCTACTACATCACGGCCTACAACGAGAATTTCGTCATGCCCGCCAAGGCCAAGGACGCCGACGAGGGCATCCTCCGAGGCTTGCACCGCATCGAAGCCGACGAGGCTCCTTTGGTGCGCTTGCTTGGCTCCGGCTCCATCCTTCCGCAAGCCGAGGCCGCGGCCGCACGCCTTCGTGAACTCGGCGTGGCCTGCGAAGTGTGGTCTGCGACCTCCTACGGTGAGCTGCGACGTGAAGCGATGGAAGCCGACGCGTGGAACGCCCGCCATCCCGGCGAAGACCTCCGCACCAGTTGGGTCAGCGAGAAGTTGGACGGCAAGGTGCCGGTGACCGTCGCCGTCAGCGACAACATGGCGGCGGTCCCAGACCTGATTCGCCCATGGGTCGGTGGCGCCTTCCACGTGCTGGGGACCGAAGGGTTCGGCCGTTCCGACACCCGCGAAGCGCTCCGACGCTTCTACGGCATTGACACCGACCGGATCGTCCTCGACACGCTTTCCGCCCTCGTCCGTGCCGGTGAGGTTGACCTGAAACTCCATGCCGAGGTGCTTGAATCGCTGGCCCTCGAAGACGTCGACGACGTCACGTCGCTCTGAGCGGCGGCTCCCAGTTGCCCCTTCTTCGGGCATGATCCGTGACGTGCCAGTACACCGTGGTCACGTCCTCGTCCTGCATCGTCACGTCCTCGACCTCCTCGACGCTCAGAAGGGGCGGCAGGTTCCGCCATGCCCGACGAGCGCGGCCGGCCAAGCCGGGGAGGTGAAGCGCTGGCCCACACGTTGGCCAACCTCGGTGGACGTGCCACGGGCGTTCCACCACGCCGGCTTCATCCATGGCGTGGGCCACGTCGGTCCAGCGGCGGGCCGGTCCAGCCTTCCTCCGAACCAGCCGAGAGGGATTGATCGAGGAATCCAGGACAATGCCCGCTTTGGCCAACGGAAGCGCCATCCACGGGGCAACGTAGCCCGAAGGTGCGCGAAACCAAGGCTTGGCTTGGTCTCCAAATGCCGCGGCGTTCGCTTCCAGCGAGGCCTTCACCGCCATCACCAAGCCTTCAGGGTCCTCGGGCCAAGCGCCCCAAGCGCGATGGCTGCTGCCGTGGCTGCCGAAGGTGAGCAAACCACCGCATGCTTCGGCGAGGTTGAGCAGCGCGTCCCGGGAGTCAGGATGGTGCAACTGGTCTTCGATGACGAAGACCGTCACCGGATGGCCCGTCCGTTTCACCCAGGCTCCGAAACGGCGCAGGCTCGACAGCCAAGTGGTGCTGGGTTGACGCGCTGTGCTGAGGCCGTCGGGGTCCTTGCTCCTGGTGGGGTGCCCCTGCTGCCACGGACGGTGGTGGGCATCGTCGGTGTCCACGGTCAGCCACGTGCGGCTCACGCCTCGCCGCCCCCGACTTGGATCAGGTGAAGGTGATGTGGAATGGTCCGTCCACCAAAGTCGATGCCCACGAAATCGTCCAGCGGTGTTCCGCCCCAACGGGTGCACAAGGAACGTGCCGTGGCGAGGCCAGGGCCGTTGTGTGGATGCACGGCCACCTCGACGACGGCCTCAATGCGTCGCTCGGTCAGCCACGTGAACACCGCGTCGATGGCTCGGCTGGCGATGCCTTGGCCCTGATGCGAGACGCGAATCCAGTAACCGAGGCTCCAGCTGCTGAGGTCCAACTGCAACTCGTCGCCCAAACCAATGGTTCCCACGTGCTGGTCGTCCATCCGGATCGACCAGAAATGGATGCGGTCTTCGTCGGCGGCGCGCAAGATGTCCCGCACGAAATCCGCCAACTGCTCCGCAATGTTGCGAGGGTACATCCAAGGAAGGGCGGTTTGCCCGTCCTCAGGAGACTCATGGTAACTTTCCAGCAAGTCTGAGAGGTCGCTGCTCGAAATGGGACGGAGCACCAGCCCACCTGCCGCTTCAAGCGCCGGTGTTTGCATGGTGTCACCTCAGGTGGTGCACGGCCGCGTGCACGCGCGCATCGTCTGGCTGAGCCGCAGAAACGCGCACCAGCAAGGTCTGCAGCGCTTCGTCACGGCCGAGTTGTTTGAGCAACAAACCGACGTGATAGACGAGGTCCAAGTCGTCGGGAAGGTGCGGCCCGATGTGGTCAAGGTCCGCGGCCGCGCGCTGAACTTGCCCGGCCCCAACCGCCTCGAAAATCGGGACCAGCGCGGTCTGGGCAGCGGACAAGGTCCAGGCGTCCTTGGCGGTCCACGGCATCCATCGGTTTGGATGCTGGACCGGAGGTGCAGGTTGCGGTGTAGGTTCGGCTTCGGGGACGCCGTCAAGGTCAGGCAATTCAGGGGTGACCGTCACCGCAGGTTCCGGAGCCTCATCCGCCACGGCCGCGATTTGGATGGGTTCCTCGATGGCGTCAAGATCGGGCAACTCCGGGATTGGTTCCGTGTGACCCGACAGGTCACCTTGTTGCTCATTGGCTTCAGCAGGCGAGTGCAGGCCTCCGATGTTCATGGGCACCGGTTCAGCGATGTCTTCGGTTGGGTCATGCGTGGGTACCTCGAAGGTTCCCGCATCAGGGCGCACGTCGGAGGGTTCCAGCGTGGCTTCTTCTTGGTCCTCGAAGGCTTTGGTTTCGCTCATGGTCGGACCAGCGCTTTCCATGAATTCGTGTTCGCCGACGACCTCTTGGTCGTCGTCAACGGGACTCGGGGCATCGAACGCCGGGACGTCCACTGTGACGTCGTCCATCGCAAGGACCGCTTCGACCAACGGGGCTTCCTCTTCCATCGCCGTTGGCTCGGCTTCCAACAAGGCGAGGATGTCGGCTTGATCCGCGGCGTCTGGGCGCGTCCCTTGGTCGCGCGGGGACTTGTCGAATTCGTAGTAGCACTGGGGACAAGTCGGGCTGGGAACTTCGGGCACAAACCCACAGAAGGTGCAGGCACCTTCTGCCCGCTCCTCCTTCTTTCGCCGCCTGAACATGAGGCAACCTCCTTCTGCGGGGTCCATGACTCCGGTTTAATCCTCGTCCCTCCCCGTCCCCCGGTCGGCAGAGCCTCAAACCCCCCACCCAAACCCCTGTCATGGGCAAACGTGGGGGGGTGCGCCGGATGAACAGCCGGACGCGTGACCTGCCGGTCCCGCGCGAGGTGGACGACGGGCCTGCTCCGGTGCGTTGGGACCGAGGCCAAGACCACCTGGAACGTTTCACTGGACTCATCGGTCAGGAGCTCGAAGATGAGTTGGCCACCGTCGAAGAACGGTGGCGTCATTGGAGCAAGTCCCGTTTGGTCGAGGCCGGGTTGACCTTGTACGACCTGAAGGCCCGCCCACGAGGGCGCCTCTTTGGCGACCCGATTTTGATCTTTGAAGCACGAGACGGCGGACGACTTCCCGTCCACCGTTTTTCTCATGGCGACATGGTGATCCTCAGCCGAACCCGTCCTTGGGGCGAGAAAACGATCGAAGGGCTTGTGCTCGACCGAGGACCAACGCGTGTGCGCGTGGTGGTCGGCGAACGACCGAAAGGCGTCAGGGACGGCGTGTGGCGTTTGGACCGCGGTGCGAACCGCGTCGCGCACGACCGGATGGCGGACGCTTTGCTTCGTTTGCATGATGCAGGAGCCGACGACGGCACCCCGCTGCGCGATCTCTTGCTTGGACAAGTGCACGACCCGGAAGCCTCCGCCGCCTCCCCACCGAGCATTGGTGGGCGCCCGCGTCGCGTTCGCGCAGACCCCAGCGGGAACCTGAATGCCTCTCAGTCGGCCGCGGTTGAGGCCGCACTCCAACAGCGGCTGACCCTCATTCAAGGGCCACCAGGAACCGGGAAAACGCACACTGCAGTGCACGTGCTTTCCGCCATGGCGGCCCAAGGAAGGGGGCCAATCTTGGCCACGGCGGAGTCCAACGTGGCCGTCGACAACCTGTTGGAAGGCTTGCTTGAATCCGGCGTCAACGCCGTGCGGATCGGTCAGCCGGTCAAAGTACGCGCATCGTTGCGGGAAGCCACGTTGGACGCCCGGCTTGAGCACCATCCTTTGCAGGACGATTTGGCGGCCCTTCGCGATGAGCACGACACGCTCAAGCGGGGTCTCTCGGGGCTGCGTGGCAAAGAACGTGGTTTGGCGCACAAGGACCTCTCGATGCAGCGACGTGAGATGCAACGCCTGGAGCAACAGATGATCGACGGGCTTCTGGACGACGCCGAGGTGGTGTGCGCGACCACGGTCGGTTCTGGACACCGGATTCTTGGTGCTCGTCGTTTCCCAATCGTTCTGGTCGACGAGGCAACACAAGCCAGCGAGCCGAGCAGTTTGGTGCCCATCGTTCGCGGATGCCGTCACCTCGTGTTGGTCGGCGACCAGTGCCAACTTCCACCCACGGTCATTTCGGACCGGGCCGCCGAAGGGGGGCTCGGCCGGTCCCTCTTTGAGCGCCTGATCGACCTCGGCCTGCCGACGCACATGCTCACCACGCAATACCGCATGCACCCCAGCATCCGCGAGTTTCCCGGCGCCCGTTTCTACGAAGGTCGTCTGGAAGACGGGTGCACGCGTGAAGAGCGGCCGCCACCCGCAGGATTCCTTTGGCCGGACTGGGACCGCCCTGTGGCCTTCGTCCCCGTGGACGGTGAGGAGGAACTCGACGCGGAGGGTGCTTCCAAAGCCAACCGCGATCAGGCCGCCGCCGCTTTTGGCATCGTGAGTGACCTGCTTTCCGCGGGGGATCTGCAAGGCTCCGACATCGGCGTCGTGACCCCGTACACGGCGCAGGTTCGGTTGCTGACCGACCTCTTTGACGAAGGCGGCGGATTGGACGAAGGGGGGCGCTTTTACGGCCTTGAGGTGCGCAGCGTCGACGGGTATCAGGGGCGTGAAAAGGAGGTCATCGTCTTCTGCACCGTACGATCCAATCCCAAAGGCGAGATCGGGTTCCTTGCGGACCGCCGTCGGCTGAACGTGGCCATCACGCGAGCCCGTCGAGGCCTGGTCATGGTCGGTCATCCACAGACGCTGCGGCGCGACGGAACATGGCGGGCGTGGTTGGATTGGGCCGAAGAACTCGGTCTGATGGCTTGGCACGTTGGCCGAGCCTGAGGCACATCTTCAACAGGGAGAGGTGCGAGCCACCATCATGGCCTCCCCTGTCAGCCTCAATCCGGGCGGGGGTACGCTGGCTCAGCAGGCGTTGGCCACCGCCCCCGAAGGGATGCTCATCGCGCCGGTGTGGCGCCGCGCGGCCGCTTTTGTGACCGACGTGATCGTGATGAGCTTGCTTCTTCACTTTCTCTCAGGCCAGCAACTTTTGCTGATGTTGTCCACCAACGTGTTCGTGCTCGAGACCTTCGACCTGCGCGTCGTGGCCGGATACCTCGTGAGTTGGGGGCTTTTTTTCGGGTCCTTCTGGTTGTACTGGAAATACACGGGAAGGGCATACGGCCGGTCCCTTGGACAACGAGCGTTCCGAATCGCGCTGGTGCACGATGACGGGACACTCCTCCCAGAGGACCACTGGGGGCCCCGTGCCGCGGCCAAACTTCGCTACCTCATCCCGTTCATCGGTTGGTTCTGGTTTGGAGCACGGGATCTCTGGAAGGCCCGCTCGGTTGGGGCTGAATATCGTACAGGCGTCGACCGTGCTCACCACACCGTGGCTGCGGTGGATTGGTCCCTGCCGTCAGAGACCAGGCTTGGCCTCCGTTGAGTCCCGTCAGCACCGCATTCAAGTACGGCGTGGCCTTCTCTCGCCGCATGGCGGAGGAGCACATCGCGCGCGTCGGTTCCATCGAAGCCAAACTCCAGTCGGTTCGGATGGAAATCGACGACGACGACGAGGACGTGCTCGAAATTGAAGTTGTCTTGATCAACGAAGCCTCGGTTCCACTCGGCGGCATCGACGCCCGTTTGACGGCCGCCGGAGGTCAAGATGTAGGGCCCCTCGTTCCCATCAGCTCGTTGGGCCCAGGCGCACAACGCAGCCTTCGTTTCCAACTTCGCCTCGATCACGGCGAGTGGTCTTTTGTCGCCTCAAGCATGTCCGGCTCGCTTGATTTGGGGCCTTTCCCCTGCGACATGGAGTACGAAGCGCCGAAGACGCGTCGTTTGGCCAACGCCATGGGCTCGAGCCTCTTTGCAGGCGCGTTTGAAGGGCAACTCGACGAATTCGGCCAAGTCTCTGAACGTGGTCTCATTGATGCGTCCAGCGTTGAGATGACGCAATTCAGCGCCGTGAACGCCGAAGGTGGAGCGACCACCATCCGTGCTGCCGGCACCTTCGGTCACGAGGAAGAAGAAGGCCCGAAGACGCCCCCATGGTCGGGCGGGACCGGGCGACCGGCTCCCTCCATCCCTGCTTCCTCAGACGTTGCTCAACCGGCCTCTGACCCGTTGCTTGCACCCGTCAAGCCGACCCCTGTGGCCGATCCCTTGCTGCAACCGCTTGCCTCAGCCGAAGCCCCGACCGTTCCTGAAACATCAGCGCCCGCGGCCGACCCCTTGCTCGCTCCACTCACGCCCACGTCGAAGGCCACAGAAACGGCTCCCACGCCTCCCTCCGTGCCCGCGCCGGCCGCGGTGGCTTCGACCCCACCAACGCCTCCGGCGACGCCACCCTCCGGTACGTCAGGCCCTCCCTCTGGCCCCCCAAGCGGTCCACCGTCAGGTCCTCCGAGCGGCCCTCCTTCC
>QQSJ01000085.1 GCA_003602635.1 Candidatus Poseidoniales archaeon | reverse complement strand
CCCTCCGAGGGCGGCAATCCCGTCGTGGGCGCGTTGACCTCCACCGTCCCAGATGCCGACCAAAGGAGCACGCGCACGTTCAGCCATGTCCACAACTTTGGCGATTTTGAGGGCGTGCATTTCGCCCATGCTGCCTCCGTGGACGCTGAAATCTTGCGCAAAGCAGTACACACGACGCCCGTCGATGCTCCCGTGACCGGCCACGACGCCGTCACCCGAGGACGGGTGAAGGTGCATGCCATGGTCCGTGGTGCGGTGGGTCACGAAGGCATCCAATTCGATGAAGGAGCCCTCGTCCACCAACATGGCGATGCGCTCGCGCGCAGTGCCTCGGCCGGTGGCGCGAATGGCCTCAAGCTTGCGTGCCCCGCCGCCTTTCTCGATGGCGCTCCGCCGGTCGCGGAGTTCGCGGAGCCGTGCACCGTTAACGCCCTCCATGGCGTAGGCTTGCTCAATGCGGTTCTTGATGTGCTCGCTGGTCAAAGCCTCGGAGGATTCTCTCCGCAAAGATTGACGTGAAGATGTTCAGGCAGCGGCCGATCGGCGCTCAGCAAGTAGTGAACTTTGACGGCCGCAGTGTCGGCATGGCATGTGAGGCCGTGCCCCAAGATGTCCAATCCTTGCTGCTCACGTCCCTTGGCGTAGACGTTCATGTCCACCGGGCCTTCGAGGCACTGCGTCGTAACAATCACGGGCATTTTTCGGTTTGAGGCCCGCATCAACGCCTTCCAAATGTCCTTGTTTTCCGGAGCGTCACCTCCCGGGTCGCTCATGGGAAGGTGGCCCAATCCGGTGCCGTGGAAGATCATGGCCGCCGGACCTGTCGCCGCGAGGGCTTCGATGTGTTCTGCACGAAGCCAAGCGTTGGCGGTCAATTGTGGAATGTTGAGGTCGGTCCTGTACGCGTGGGGTTGCTCAGCAATCGGCCTTCCGTCCACCTGTTCCAAGGCTTCAGCGTAGGCTGGGGCTAAGGCGTGTGTTCGCCCGTCGTGGTTGACGAACACATGCGCCAGTGGCTCAGCGTTCAGGGCTCGGAAAGCGTCACGGCGCGTTGAGTGCATCTTGCGGGCCGCGACCCCAGGAAGCACCGCACACGTGCCGTCGTTTGACGTGGCGTGCATCACGATCACGGTCGCGTCACCGAGTGAACCCGTGGGGCTTGGTCCATGCGCAGCCCAATGGACGGCGGCGATAAGGTTCTCAGCCGCATCGCTGGAACCTCGATCAGAGGAACGTTGTGAACCGACGAACACGATTGGGCCCGCGGGACGCGTGCCTTGGCCTGCGAAAGCGAACGCCAAGGCTGCAGCGGAATGGTGCAAGGTGTCGGTGCCGTGCGTCACGACCACGCCCCTCGCCCCATGTGCGAAGGCTTCAGCACACGCCAGCGCCATCTTGTTCCAGTGTTGTGGGCGAACGTCATCGGAGAACATGTTTCCAAGTTTGGTCGTGGTCAACCTTGCGAGGCCGGCCAACTCTGGAACATTCGAACGGAGCTCTTCCGGCTCAAAGGAAGCCGTGACCGCGCCCGTGGCGTAATCCACCTTCGAAGCGATGGTTCCCCCGGTGTGGACGACGTGGACGTGGGGGAGGTCCTCTTCGTCGGCGCCGGTCGTCGAGGCGTCGGCGGGGACCTGCGGTTGGGCCGTCTCAAGGACGTCAAGGCTCAAGATGCGATCCAAACGGTGGCTGACGTTGTACCCGTTGATGAGCTTCAACGTGATGTGCTTGGGGGCCGCAGCGGGAAGGACCCTGCCCTCGAGCACCGTTGGACCGCCCTCGGTCTCCAATTCGATGCGCACGCGGTCCCCTTGGTTGGCGTCCATGGCGCATCCAAAGCGTCCACGTCCATGAAGCGCTCGCTTGTGGTGCCGGGAGCGGGGCTCGAACCCGCGACCTTCGGATGTCTCAGACATCGACGGTTAGTCCGCTCATAGTGTCCTATGAGTCCGACGCGCCACCAACTACGCCACCCCGGCCTGAGTCCCGCTGCAACGCTCCGTTCTTCAAAGCAACGGAACGGCCATCGACGGTTCGGACCGGTCCCTTCATGGGTCGTCCTCCCTGCCGGAGTGCATGGTCGACCTCCAAACGGCGATGGCTGCTGCGGCGGCCGACCGCCAAAAGCGGCTCGACAAGACCGCCGACGACCGAAAGAAGCGTCGGTCCGGAGCAGACCTCGGCATCGAGCGCTTTGATCCCGTCAACCACGTGGCCAAGGAAAAGGCAGAGACGGCCTCGATGTGGTTTGTGTTGGCCTACGCTGTTGTCGTCGCCCTGCTGAACCGGCACATGCTGATGGGCTGGGTGGGTCCTGGCGACGGCTTCCTGCTCTGGTTCCTTCCGATCGGGATGCTCATTTTCCTGCCCCGCCTTCACCGGGCAATCATGCCGGAATCCTTTGTTGAACATTACAAATCTGGCACGTGGGTCAAGGCCGGATTCCTCCACACCTTCACCTTCCTTGCCATCTCTTTCCTGCTGGTCAATCCGCCCTTTGGTGACGTGACCGCGGCGTCGCTTGACGGTGCGTGGGACATTGCGGTGATCGACGCTGACGGCGCCCTTGTGCTCGCAAGCGATTCGGACAACGCCATGGGCATGGACGGCGAAGGGTTTGCCTGGACGACGGAAGACGGCACCCTGCACGGGTCTGCGTGGGTGATGTTCACCCTCACGGACAACCACGAAGTCAGCGAGAACAACGTTGAGGTTCGACTCTCAAGCAACGCCGATCCCTTGGGTACCGTCCTGCTCCCCGTTGAAACGGTGCCTTCTGAGTTCACAAACCTCAGCCGCAGCGATGCCGAACACCGTTGGTTCTTGGTCCCACTTGGCGATGACTTGGTGGAGGGCCGTTGGACCATCACCGTTGACATCGAAGAACAGGGCTCTCCATGGGTCAATACGCGGGTGTACGAGTGGCACCTCGACGTGATCGACCAACGAGCCTGATCACCACGCCACGTCAGGGTGGGCGCGCACAATGGCCTTCAGCAGGTCGTCCACGCGCATTACATCACGGCGGAGTCTTGTCCGCTGGGCAATCTTCCGATGACGCCACGCTCGGACGAGGGGCGCGGCCACGGTCCAGCACAGAAGGTCGGCGGTCATGGTTCGGATGTTCATGCCACGGGATGGGCATGGGGTCCTCCTTCTGCACGGTGGGGGTGCGCTGAAAGTGAACGTCACGCGTCCAGCTCATTGACCAATCGGGCCGTGAGTGCATCGAGTTGAACGGTTTCGCTTCCACCTTCGACCAAACGGAATTCGACGTCCGCCATGCGTTCCGTGAGACGGAGTTTGGCTTGTTCGTCGAGGAAATCTGCCGCGTAGAGGTTGCGGTGCAGTTGCGCCACGAAGTCGGTACCAGCGAGGCCGTAGCGATCGAGAAGTTCACGCAAACGTCGACGCGCGGCATGAAATCCGTCTTCCTTGCAGGCCATCAGGTACGCATGCAGCGCCTCGGGAGGGGCCGTGGCCGAGGTTTCGTAGATGAGGCCTCGATCGATGGTGCGGTCAAGGGCAGCCGCCACCTGCAGCGTCGTGAGGGCCTTTCGGAGGTCGCCTTGAGCAATCCGCGTGATGGCTTCAACGGCGTCATCAACGATGTCGAGGTGCTCTGAGGCGGCGACCAAGGCCACTTGGTCCTGAACTTCAGCGTCCGGGAGAGGGCGGAACCTGAACACGGCGCAGCGGGACTGGATTGGTTCGATGATTTTGGAGGAATAATTGCACGAGAGGATGAACCGGCATGTCTCTGCGAACTGTTCCATGATGCGACGCAGCGCGCCTTGAGCGTCGTTCGTCAAAGCGTCAGCCTCGTCGAGGAAGATGACCTTGAACGGTGCATCGCCGTAGGGCGTGGTCCTCGCGAATTGCTTCACTTTGCTGCGAATGCTCTCAAGTTTCCGTTCATCGGAGGCGTTCATCTCGAGGAGGTTGCGACGGAATTCTTCGCCGAAGACGTCCATGGCCAGCGCCATGGCGGCGGTCGTTTTTCCCGTGCCAGGCGGGCCCGCAAAGAGGAGGTGAGGGAATTCTCCTTTGGACGCATAGACGCCGAGTCGCTCAACCACAGAGCGTTGGCCCCGGATGTCGGTCACCGTCCGGGGACGATGCTTCTCGACCCAGAGTTCCGACATGGATTCCACCACCTCCGTCGAGCGCCCATGAACCTTCGCTCAGCGCAGAGCAGGCCATCACGGGCAAGTGGCTATAAGCATCCAAATCCTCAGAAACGTGAGTTCCATGACGTCCGCAAGCGCCCCACGCCGAACTCCCCTCGTTCTGACCCTCGTCATGCTGTTCCTCATCGCCGACGTGGGCGTTCCACTGATGAGCAATTCAGCCGTTTTGGACGAGGCCCCAACCGTCCTTCGAGCCACTTCCCAACTCTCGCCTGTTCAGGACGTTGGCATCCTCTCCACCGCCACCTCCTCTTCCGAAGGCGCAGACACGGCGGAGATCGGAAACCTTGGCGCAAGCGGCGAGGGGCGCCTCCTGTTGGAATTCAACATGAGCCTGACCTCAGCCTCCACCGTGGAATCAGCCACATTGGACCTCGAGTGCGGCAGCGTCGCTGACATGCCCGGCGAGACGGCCTTCCATGCGGCACGTGTGCTTCCTTCGTGGGACGCAGCGGACGCCACGTGGGCCATGGCCGATGCCCTCGACAGCTGGAGCCTCGCCGGTCTCGACAGCGTGGGCGACGACCGTGGTGTTTGGGAGCCTCCGCTCTTCGCCGGGGCCAACGGGACCTTCTCGCTCAACGTGACGGCCCTCGCCCAGCAGGCTGCGGCAGAATCGAGCAACCTCTCGCTGATCATTGCGGCCACAGGCGATGCTTACGAATGCCAACTTTCCGAATCCATCGCCACCGTTGCACGCCCTGTGCTGACCGTGGTGTCCACCTCGACCGCAACGACCGCCGGTGGCGACATCACGCCCGACATGCCGGCCAACGGTACGGCGCTGGTCAATCACGCACCGATCCTGCAAGCCGACATCACCCCCACGTTCACCTGGACGGCCGCCAGCAGCACGCTGGTTCAGGTCCAGTTCGGCCTTAGCTCGTCGTGGCTGGTCGACGCCAGTTTTGACCGTGAACTGAACGCCTTGTCCGACGCAAGCGCGTTCACCTACGTCTCCAGCGGCGGGAGCGTCGAACTGCCCACGGGCGTGGCCTTTGACAACGGCACTGAGGTGCACTGGCGCGCTCGTGCCATGGACAGCAACGGCGTCTTCGGCGACTGGGAGCAAGGCCACGTCATGCTGCCCGACCTCGAAGTGGTGGTCAATGCTGACGGCACGTCGACCGTTGAACTTGCTGACCTTGGCTTGTCGCCATCCTTTGTCGATGACGCAAGCGTGTCTCAAAGCCAGAAGGGCACGACCTTCGGGGGTGCTCAAACCTTCAAGGCCAGCATGACCAGCAGCAAGGAGGTCTTCAGTCACCTTCGGTTCCACATGGAGCACGTCGGCATGACCAGCAACTATGCCATCGTCGATGCGTCGATGGACTTGACCGCAGATTCCGTGAGCGGTTCTCCGCTTGTGTCGGTCCACGGGACCGATGCACCCGATTGGGACGAGGGCGTCATCACGTGGAACCGCCCGAACTCTGGCGTGACCTGGACCTCCGGTGGGCGTGGCACGGCTGGCGCAGCCATTGACGCCGTGGAGATGTCCACCTCGGACACCAGCCTCAGCCTCAACGTCACGACGGCCATCCAGGCCCACCTCCACGCTTCGTCCGACCAAGCCGCCTCGTTCTTGCTCACCTCACGTGGCGTGAACGAAGGCTTCACCGGTGGCGATGCTGCAGAATTCCATTCCAGTGAGGCGACCTCGAACGCCGATCACCCCTCGTTGAGCATCACCTACCGCACCACGTCGGTGCAGACCGGGCCAGCGGCCCCAAGCCTCGATGCCCCGGGCAACGGCCACGCGGTGTGGAACCTCAGCGGTCACAACCTCAGCGGCAACACCACGCCCGACTTGCTCTGGACGCCGCTCTCCGGCCACGACTTCCTCTTCGAACTGGCCGAGGACGCAGAATTCCGCACCCGGGTTCTCCTGTCCGACACGCGCTCCTCGTCGACCTTCTCTTCCACCTCCACGGGGTACACGCCATCCGGCGTGGACAGCCTGGACACGGGCACGGGCTACCACTGGCGCATGGCCTCCATCACGTCCAACGACCGCGTTGGTGGATGGGCCACCTCGTCCTTCGTGGTCAGCGACTTGACCTCGGATTGGCTCGGCGGTGATCGCTACGAACTTCGCCTCAGCCACGGCAACGGCACGTCCGATGGCCTCATGCCGTCCTGCATGGACACCTACATCGATTCCACCTCTCCTTCGGACAACTACGACGAAGACGAAGAGATGCTCATCGCGCTCGACACCAACGCGCGTCAGACCATCCTTGTGGGCTGTGACCTCACCTCGCATCTTCTGCCGTTGGGCTACGCCGTGCAATCCGCCAACCTTTCGCTGGAACTTTCCACGCCTGCAGGCGCTTCTCCCGTCATCGGCGCCTTCGAGAGCCGTCAGCACAACTGGACCGAATCTGGAGCCACTTGGGCCACCTACGACGGCACCAACGCGTGGGGCGCCAGCGGTGCTCGCGGCGCAGAACGTGGGTCCTTGCTTACCTCCGAGACCGTCGATTCGACCTACTCCACCGGCGACCGCGTGACGTGGAACGTCACTCAAGCGGTCCAATCCGCCATGCGCGAAAACCGCTCTGCGGACTTCATCCTCGACATGGTGACCTCCCCGACCAGCGTTTCGAAATACGCGCTGCTCTACGGCAACAGCGCCTCTGACGCCAAGCGAGCCGAAGTCACCGTGGTCTACGTCCCCGGTTCCGATGTCGTGCCAAACGAACCTGTCCCCGCCAGCCCAGCCAACGGCTCGTGGGCGGTGCTCCCCGGCCTCAACCCGGCCGGTGACACCACGCCCCTGCTCAACTGGACCTACGGGGGCGGATTGACGATCGGCGGATGGGCCCTGCAACTTGACACGTCTTCCGATTTCAACACCGCAGAGATGCGTTACCTTTCCTCGTACAACGACCAAGGTTTCGACGCCACGAACCTTACTTACGAACCTCAGCAGGAGCTTGCTGACGGCACCACCTGGTATTGGCGCGTTCGCGCCATCTCGGCCACGAACCAACTCGGGAATTGGTCGAACACCAACCACTTCTTGCTCCCTGACACCACCACCTGGGACTTGGGTGGCAAGGTCGCGGTTGAACTGCGTCACGAAGAAGCGATGCCAAGCCTTGGCCTCGTTGGATTTGAGGACACCTCGGTGGTTCGCGGCAGCAACGGGCAAACCTACGACACCTCGTCCACCCTGCGCGTGGGCGACACGTCCACGCAACAGGCGGCCACTTTGCTTCGGATTCCACTTTCCGACGTGCCAAATCCGCAAAACGCACACGTTGAGTCTGCGGACCTGCACATGTTCTCTCAATTGTCCTCTGCGGTTGGGGTGAACGTCGGTCTCCTCCCGGCCTTGGTCGATTGGAACGCCTCGGCGAACGAGACGACCTACGACGGCACCAACACGTGGACGGGCGTCACCTCGGGTTCCACGCCCGGATGGCATTACGGCGACGTGGATCGCGTCAACCAATTCGGCGACCGGGTCACCACCTATGCCTCCTCCGTCAGCGCAGGCTGGATGACGTGGGACGTCGCCGACCTTGTGCAAGCGGCCTTGGCCAGCGGTGACGACGAACTGGACATTCTCCTTCTGGTGGACGCCGATGCTTCTGGGCAAGTGCTTCTGAGCAGCATCGAGGCCTCTTCCAACCAGCGCCCATGGCTGAACATCACGTGGGAAAGCGGCACGCCGTCGGCGCCCTCTGGCTCGCCTTCGCTGGTCAGCCCAGCCGATGATGCCGTCTCCTTTGACACATCATCGCACGCCCTCATCCCCGAGGAGCGCCCTCTGCTCACGTGGAACTCGGCCGGTGCGGGAAGCTCCACCACGTCCTACCAAGTTCGCATCTACGATGCCTGGAGCGCCGACACCTTCCTTTCGGGAGGTTGGACGACCTACGACAGCCGTGAAGACGCGGGCTTCTCCGCGTCCACATACACGCCCCAAGAAGACCTTGGAAGCATCGACACCGTGGTGTGGGAGGTCCGTGAAATCGACGACGACATGTACGGCACCTGGTCCGCTCAGCGCACCGTTCACATCCCTGAAGTGATGGCCGGTGAGATCGATGCCGACGAAGCATGGTACCGCATGCAGTACGGCAGCCTGGTGGACGACACCGTCCTGATGCCGACCGGCATCACCGACACCACCATCGATTCTGGCAGCGCGACCACCGCCTACAACTCAAGCAGCACCCTCAACGTGGGTCGCTCGTTCTTTTCATCGAGCACCAGCCAACGCGCGTCCTCGTTGATTTCCTTCGACATGAGTTCGCTTCCTCTGCCCGCGACGATGGAGATCATCAACGCCAGCCTTGAGATGACCACGACAGGGACCTCGGCCGGTTCGGGCGTTCACGTGTCCGTCTCTGGAACCAACGTTGTTTGGGACGGTGGCGCGACGTGGTTTGGTCCGGGGACCGGTGGACAATGGGCCACACCCGGCGGCTATCAGAGCAGCACCGACACCACGATTCCGGCGGTTGGACAAACCACCTGGGTTTCATCCATCGACACGGCCTACAGTTGGAACGTTACGGCTCTTGTTCAACAGATGCTCGACAACGGCGATCCTGTGGCGTTCATGCTCCAGGCCGAAAGCCTTGGTTCGGGCATTGGTCGCCAGAGCTTCCACTCGAGCGACGCCGCTTCGACCGAGGACCGGCCGGTGCTCAACCTCACCTACCGAACCACCTCTGGCTGGTCCGCAGGCGCCCCGACCCTCACCTCGCCGTCCACCGGTTCCACGCTCTGGAACCTCTCTGCACCTCGACCCAGCGGTGCGGAAACCGTTGAAGTCGATTGGAGCTCCAGCGTTGGAAACGCCACCGGTTGGGAAGTGTGCCTTGCTTCCGATGCGCGCTTCCTCGTGGATTTGGTCTGCCATGACTCCACTGGGGCTGGCGCGGGAACCTTCAACGCGGCTTCCACGACCTACAACCGTAGCCTCTCGGGCCTCGACACCGATCTCTGGCACCATTGGATGGTCCGCGCAGAGCAAGACCACCGCCTCGGCGCGTGGTCGGATTCTGCTTCGTTCCGTCATGCTGACGATCAGGGTTCGGACGACGGGCAAGGCAACCACACGGTGACGCTGAGCCGCAATTCTGTCTTCACCACCTCCCCCGGCGTGCCCTCCTTCAAGGACGCCACACTGTCTTCGGCCACCCCGAACACCAACGCGGGCGGTGCGTCCAGCCTCAGCCTTGGGCAAGGCGCGGCTGGTAGCGGTGAAGCCGCCATCATGGTCGATGTTGATCTCTCGGATCTGCCTTGGCCAACCGCAATGACGCCGACCCAAATGCTCCTTCGCTTGTACCGCAACACCGTGGGACCCACGTCGTTGACGGTGGCGGCCTACGCGTGCGGCGGCTTCACCGAATCCACGGTGACGTGGAACAACGCACCGACGTGCTCCACGACCGAGGTGACGCGTTCAACCCTGACCCTCACGCCACCGGACGGCTTCGTCGATTTCGACTTGACCAGCCTGGCGCAATCCAACATCGCCAACGGCAACCAGTCCATGACGGTGCGGCTTGAAGTGGTGGGAACCCCGACCTCGACGATGACCTTCGTGGGTTCTGAGTCGACAAGCAACACGTCGAGGCACCCACAAATCCACCTCGAGTACGTGGACAACGTCGATGGCATTCAACCGCCTTCCCAACCGACGCTTCTGGCACCCGCGGACGGCACGGTCATCTACAACACGAACGGCAATCTCCTCGAATCAGGGGATGAGCCAACGCTCACCTGGGCGGCCCTCCCGGACGCGACCGACTACATTTTCACCCTCTCAGGGCCAAGTGGTGTCGAAACCTACCGTTCGTGGATCGACAGCGAGTTCCTCAACAGCACGACCTTCCGTGTGGAGTCCACCCTTGACGTTGGCGTGGCGTACGAGTGGTGGGTTCAGGGGGTCAACCAGTCGATTCCCGGGCCCTCCTCGTCGCGCTGGGCCTTCGCGTTGGGCGACCCGGACAACACTGCATACGGCGATGACCGTTACAAGTACGAATTCTCGACCGGCAGCGAAGTGCCCGAACTTGGTCACACACGTGTACGCGAAGGCATGATCACCAACGCCAGCGCTTCCGCCAACTACGGCTCTGTCGCCGAGGCCATGCTCGGCACTGGCACCGGATGCGGCGGCGTCAACGTGGTGGATGCATGTCGGATGATTCTTGGCGTGGATTTCGGCCAAGTGCCCTTGCTCACGACGTTGCGCGCTCACACCGCCCACGTGGAACTTTACCTGCCGGCCAACGGCTGGAACGGGGCCGGTGGGACGACCTCGATGACGGTCACGGCCCATCAACTGCTCAACCCCTCGGCATGGGGCGAGGCCTCCTCCACCTGGAACGAGAGTTCCCCCGGCAATGCGTGGGCCACCCCCGGTCTCTCGGCCAGCGTGGACCACGGTCCAGCGCTTTCCTCCGTGAGCGTGCCGTACGGAACGACGGGATGGATCACGGTGCCGCTGACCTTCGAAGGCATGAGCCTCAACGGCGATCACGTGTGGATGCTCGTCGCCACGCCGGACACCGGCGTTGCTTCCTTCACGGTGGGCACCAGCGAAGCAGGATTCTCCGACCGTCCGGTCGTCGTGCTGAACTACACCGAGGTCTACGACCTGACCACCACCCTCCAGACCACCACGCTGACGGCAGGCACCTCGGCCAGCATCTTTGTTGACGCCTCCAACTTCACCGGCGGCACCATGTCACCCGCTGGCATCACCTACCACGTGACCGATGGGAGCGTACAAGGCGCCACGTGGACCCCTGTCACCGCTGGAAGTCAAAGCGTGACCGCGTGCTACGGCGCCATCTGCGACAGCTTCGTGGTCAACGTGATTCCCAATGCACCGACGACCTTGGTCGTCGATCCGTTGACGACCACCATCACAGCGGATGAAACGCTGGCCATCAACGCGCAAGTCACCGACGACTACGGCAACCCTGTTTCTGGCGAGGTCATCACCTACACGCCCAGCAACGGCAGCATGTCGGGAGCGACCTTCTCTCCATACACGTCTGGGGCTCAAACCGTGGACGTCGCGTGGGGCAGCACCACCACGACGGTCAACATCGAGGTCCTCCCGGGTTCGCCAACGGCCATTCTGTTGAGCGGCTGCGATGGCGTGATTCCTGCAGGCACCAGTTGCGACGTGACGCACGTCGTGGTGGACCAGTACGGAAACGCCATGGACGTCGCATTTGCCGGTGGACTGAGTTGGTCCACCACGAACGGGAATTACTCCGAATCCGGCATGGCGTACACGGCGGATCATGTCGGCTCGTGGACGCTGAGCGTGACCTCTGCTTCAGGCGCCCAAGGTTCGCTTGATCTCGAAGTGGGCCACGGCGAAATGGCCGCGCTTGAGTTGGTGGCCTCGTCCACCAGCATCACTGCGGACGACGTGGTGTACCTGAACACCACCCGCATTGACGTACGTGGCAACCGGCTTGCCGTGGTGCTCCCACAGAGCAACTGGACCCGCGTGGCCGATGGCTCGATGGTCATTGGACAACCGGCCGAGTGGTCCCCCAGCTCGCGTGGCGCCAAGGTCATCGAAGCACGCTACGAGGCGTTCACGACCTCCGTGACCGTTTCCGTGAGCGAAGGTGCGATGGTTCACCTGACGATGGTGGTGGACTCCGCTGACGTCAACGACCAGGCGTTCCAGCTGACGGCTGACGAGATGCTGACGGCGAGCGTCAAGGCTGTGGACCAGAAGGGCAACCGCTGGAGCGTCAGCGCCAATTGGAGCCTCTCCCACAGCACGTGGACCGAACAATCCGCGCTGTCTCACATCGACGCACCTGCGACGACCTTCCGGCCGGTCTTGGCCAGCACGGACGCGTACACGCTGACCGCCACCTACGTGTTGGATGAAACGTCAACGTACACCGCCACCATCTCGATGACGGTCGGTCACGGTGATCTGTACGTGCTCACGTTGAGCGCCACAACGCTCGATGAAGGCACCACCGGTGAATCCCTCGAATTGACGTCGGACGACGGTGTCTTGTTCAGCGTCACCGCAAGCGACGCTGAAAGCAACCCCATCCCAACAGATGCGTTTGCATGGGCCATCGAAAACGAAGCAGGGGCGTCCACCGACATCGGGGATGCCCTCCGTAACGCAGGCATGGTCTGGGATGCGACCATGGTCGGGAACTACACCGTCAGCGTCACTGGATTGACCGACGCAGGTACCCCAATCGTCAGGACCGCTGACCTTGTCATCCGTCACGGTGTGGCCGTCGCCCTTGAGGCTCCTGAGCCGGGCTATGTGCTGACCGCGGGTGACCATGTGAGCATCAGCGTGACCGGCTACGACGCGGACGGCAATGCCTTCCCACAGGACGTGCTCTGGACCGAGTCCGGCGCCACGGCCCCTGACATCAACGCCACCGACGAAGCCACCTACGACTACTTCGCTCGTCGCGCAGGAAACCACAGCCTCGACTATTCCGTCAACGGCGTCGAAGGCGTCTGGACCGTCACGGTCCGGGCCCAGGCGACGGTGGACCGGTTTGTGCTCGAACTTTCCGCCACGTCGGTTGAACAACTTGGACGGGTGACGGTGACGGCCACGGCCTATGACGCGTACAACAACGTCATTCCTGTGCCGCCTTCCACCCGAGCCGACATCACCGACGTTGACGCGACCGTGATCGCACAAGGAAACGGCGTCTGGACGGTGGACACGATGAACAGCGAGTCGCAGACCATCACCATCACCGTGGGAACCGTCACTTCCTCTGCAGAGATCATGGTTGAGCCAACCTTGGCAGGTTTCTACGCGGCCAACTCCCCCGTCTCCTACATTGGATCAGCGCTTGGAGCCATCGTTCTTGTCACGCTCCTGGTGTTGGTGCTCCGTGTCTTGCGAAGCGGCTCAGAGGACGATTACGACGACGAGTATGAGGACGATGACGACGATGATGTTCCCGGGCCAAGCGGCCCCGCGCCAGGCCCAAGCGGCCCTGCACCCGGTCCGAGTGGCCCTGCACCTGGCCCAAGCGGGCCAGCTCCCGGTCCGTCAGGTCCAGCGCCAGCGTCCAGCGAACCCGAGCCCGAGCCCGAGCCCGAGGCGCCCGCCGAGGACGAGGCCACCGAGGCAGGGTCGGACTACCGTGTTGACGAAGACGGGACGGAATGGTACGAAGACGAGGCCGGCACCTGGTGGTACCGCGCTCAAGGCGACGACGATTGGCAAGAGTGGACGGACTGATTCGTCGGTCCCTTCAAGTCCCATGAGGCGATGGAACGGCGGTTGACATGCGCCAGTGGCTCCCGGCAGGACAAGGCTTGGTCCTTGCAGCGTTGCTGCTGTTGTTGCTGCCTTCCGCGGGTCCAGTCCTTGGTCACCACACGACGCCGTTGCGAAGCAACGCCACAAGTTTGGTCCTCGACGTGGACCGGACCACCATCACGGCCGATCAAGCCCTGTTGTTCCAAGCAGAACTCAAGGATTCGTCTGGGCAGCCCGTGTCTGGTGCCATCAATTGGACCGTGACCAACGGGAGCATGGAAGAGACCGGGTTGTTCATCCCGTGGTCCGCAGGCGTGGTCAGCGTGACCGCCGAACACCAAGGATTGCTCGCCAGCCGTCAGATCACCGTCGAAGCCGGCCGGCCAGCCGATCTTGAACTGGCTTTGACCGAAACGCCCGTGGCGGGTAGCCCCTTCAGGCTGAACGCCCTTGGCGTCGACGCGAAAGGCAACGAACAGTCACTGAACAACGTGGCGTGGTTCATTGACGGTGTGGCCCAAGGCGTTGGGTCGCCTGTGGTGGTCGTTTCAGAGCCTGGCCCCATCGAGATCAGCATGCGTCTCTTCGACATCGAAGCGGTGGACACCGTCGATGTGGTCCCCGGAGATCCCGTGGCCATCGTGTTTCCATCGGGCATGTCCATGCGCAGCGGCCAAGGTCTGCTTCTGAAGCCGCTCCTCGTGGACGCCAACGGATTTTCCATGCCCTACGACGTGGTGGGTGGCTTGCGTTGGACGTCAGATCACGGCGTGGTCGACACCGACGGCGTCTTCTTCCCCACCCGTCCTGGCGTGTGGAACGTCACCGCCACCTCGGTTGCAGGAAACCTGAGCGGCAACGGAAGCGTCGCCGTCCTTCCTGCTGATGCAGCCATGCTCGAGATTCAGATGGATGAGAACACCACATCGCTGCGGGCCGGGCAACCCGTGACCTTGCAGGCGCTGCTCAGCGATTCCTTGGGCGCTTCGGCCCCGGTGCTGGTCTCCTTGTCAAACTGGACCATCCCTTCCGGCCAGGTCGCAGCCTCTGACGCAGGCCCGGTTTGGACCCCGGTGGACATCGGACCCGTTCGTTTGCAGGTGCATGATTCAGGCCTGACGGCGACGCTTGACGTCGACGTGGTTTTCGGCGACGTGATGCGGCTCGAAGCACAGGCTTCTCATGACGAGCTCCATGCAGGCGACGATGTGGTTCTCTCTGCACTCGCGGTCGATCAAGCCGGAAACCGGCGTGTGGTCAACGCTTCATGGGACGTGGTGGACGGCTCTGAAGCGGACGTCGTCGTCACCTCTGGTGTGGCCTTCCTCCAACCCTCGACCATCGGCTCGTGGCGTTTGGACGCCTCGTGGACCGACCCTTTCACCAACGCCTCGTACGGCTCCACTTGGTCGTCCACGGTCGAGCCCGGGCGTTTGGCTGCGATCACCTTTGACTTGGAAGCCAATTTGGTGCCTGCGGATGAAGCCGTCGACCTTTCCCCTCGTCTGACTGACGCGTTTGGGCACGCCATCGTTGGGGTCGAATTGAACTGGACCGTTGACGGTCTTGATGCAACGTTCGACTTGCGGACCTCCCAAGGGCAGTGGGCGCCCACTTCCCTTGGTGGTCACGTCATTCGAGCCAACGCCGACGGTGTGTTTGGGTTGGTTCGTTTGACCGTTGAACCGGGTGCTGCTTCCATGCTGGCCCTCGAAGCCTCGCTTCCAGACCGGCTTGTGGCGGGTGTTCCTGTCGAACTCCACCTCGATCGCATTGACCTGCATGGGAACGTGGGCCCTGCGGTGAACCTCAGCACAGACGTCAATGCTTCCGTGTTGACCGTCGACCCTTCCATTTCCGGGCCTGGGTATTGGACGATCGTCCCCAAGATGGCCGGTTCACATGCCGTAGCGCTGTTGTCGGATGAGGCCGTGCTCGACCTCGATTTGACCATTGATCCAGGAGCCGCTGTACGCTTGTTCGTCGAGGTCGACGGCCGACAAATGTCCCAAGGAGAAACCGCCCTCGTGTCCGTGCACGGCGTGGACGTTCATGGCAACCGCGTTTCCTTCACGTCGGATGTCGTGAGCCTCTCATGCAACGCCGGTACAATCACTCACATCGTCGATGCAACGTGGGCCTTGGATTTGCGAAAGGCTGGAACGGACAGGAGTTGTACGGCGGAAACCGACGACGGCCTGCAGGCCCAAACCTGGTTTGAGGTGGAATCCGTGTTGCTTGGAGGCGCGTTGGGGTCCTCCAACAGCGTCGTCACCCTCGGAGGCGTGTTGCTTCTCGCCTTGCTTGGATTGATGCTCATCCTGTTGCGCCGTCAATCCCTTGAGGTGCTGGATGACGCCCTCCTCGATGAAGACCAAACCGATTTGGTCGACGAGGCGGATGGAAAGGCCGTGATTGACTTGGCCGATGAATCAGGCCCAACAGAGGAGCCTGAGCGTTCGGAGCCCGCGCTCGAACCTGAGGTCTTGGCGGCCATGGCAAAAGAAGCCACCAACACGGGCGTGATGCAAGCGATCGCCGGCACCACGCAGGGATCGACCGGATGGTACGTCGACGCAAACGCGACGGTGCAGCATTGGACCGTGGGTGAGGACGGTTCGTGGACCAAAACCGAAGTGTGATCACTCGCTTTCGTCCGTGGCGTCCTCGTCGTTGGCTTGGCCAAAGAACGCGTTGAGAGGCGTGGGTCCATCACGGGGCTGAACGTTTCTCCTTCCGTAAGCAAACCATGCGAGAAGACCGATGGCCACCGCGCCGGTGCCGCCGTAAAGCGCCTTTTCTCCCATCAGGACGAGCAAGGCAAGTCCTGCTGCTGTTCCGTAGATCTGTGGGAGCGGGTACCACGGCGAGCGGTAGGGCGGGTCCCAGGGGTGACGTGGGCCTGCGTTGCGGAGCACCACGACGGTCAAATTGAGCACGATGAACACCATGAGGATGAATCCGGAGGCCAGTTCTGCGATGACGTGGACGTCGAAGGAATAGATCGACACCGCCATCAACGCACCCGTAAGCAAAATCGGCCAGTGTGGGGTCTGGTACCGCTCGTTCAACTGTCCGAGGGGAGCAGGGAGGACGCCGTCCTTGGCCATCGCGTAGATGAACCGGGACGAGGAGAGCACGCCGGCCAAGGCCATGGACGCCATGGCGACGATGGCCACCAGGGACGCCAGGAGCACGACGGTCGTGCCGGCCACGGATTGGGCAAACACGGTGATGGGGTTCTCGACGGCGTGGCCGTCCACCATGTACCAGTCTGCATCCATGGCGGCCACCATGATGTAGGCCACGGCTGCATAGAGGACCGTTGCGATGACCAACGACTGAATCATGCCTCGGGGGAGCGTTTCCTCTGGTTGCATGACCTCGCCTCCGATGGCGCCCACTTTGATGGCACCAGAGAAGGCGACGAACACCAGCGCCGCAGCCGTTCCCATCTTCAGGCTGAACGGTTGGAAGTCGGCCACGGGCTTCGAGAGGTCAAGGTCGCTCGAAAACAGGGCCATGATGCACAGCAGCACCACGACCGTCACCGCCCCGGTCACGATGGGAACCTGGACTTTCTTGATCGCTTTCACACCGGTGAGGTTCACGATGAGGATGAACACCAACAGGAGCATCGCGATGGCCTTTGAGTTGACGTCGTCGATGCCGTAATGACCGGTGATGACCTCCATGTAGGCTGCAAAACCGACCAACGCAAAGGCGGATTTCAGCATGAATGAGGCAAAGAGGCCGAGTCCACTGATGGTGCCAACAAGGTAGCCATAGGTCCGTTCGGCATAGACGTAGAACCCTCCTGATTTGGGCATGGAACTGGCCAATTCAGCCTTCGAATAGGCGCTGGCGATGACCACGCTGCCCGCGAGGAGAAACGCAAACCACATGCCTGGTCCTGCCACTTCCTGCGCGAAGGCTGGGAGGAGGAACAGGCCAGAACCAAGCATGGAAGAGAGGGACAAAATGACCAGCGTCTTCAGTCCAATGGTGCGCGCGAGCTTCACGTTCGACCCCATACGAATTCCCCGGATTCAGGTAAGCCTTTGGCTTACGTTGCTGGCGAACCGAAGGTTGTCCTTGAACTCTTGTCCCTTTACGGACGATGTTCGCCGGAATCCGGTCATTGTGGGAGGTGGGCGACGACCTTCATTTCCACGGCAATGGGCGTGGGGAGAGAGCGGATCGCCAAGGTCGTGCGCGTGGGTCCAACCTTGCCGAGCGTGTCCGCCCAGACCTCGTTGTAACCGGCGAAGTCTCGGTCCATGTCCACGAGAAAGCTCGTGACGTCAACGACGTTTTCCAAGGAGCCGCCTGCTTCCTTGAGCACGCGTTCGACGTTTTGCACCACCGCCCGCGTTTGGGCTTTGATGTCGTAGTCCAACGGTTGCCCGTTCCCGTCATGAATCGGGCCACCTGGAATGGCGTTGGTGCCCGGCTGGCGTGGGCCGACTCCAGACAAGTAGAGCATGTCGCCGACCCGGCGAGCATGAGGGTAAGCGCCCACAGGCTTCGGGGCGGTGTCGGTGTTGACCGCGTCTTCACCTTCCACCGGGTCCCAGAGGGCAGGGCCGCTGTTGGAGGTCGGTGCAGGTTGAGCTGCAGGTGCAGCATCCGTGTCGTGCTGTTCCGATTCCGTGTCGAGGACGTTGCGATCGCCGCCAAACACCTCGACGTTTTCCTCGTCGTACTCCTTGTCACCGCGGCCGTTGGACGCCGGGTCGAGGTGAATCACGGCGCCTCCTGCGCCGTGGAGGGCCTCGTAGGCCAGCACTTCGCCGGTCAGGTCGTTGCGGTGGTCGTTCATGGCGGAAAGGAACCACATCGGCTTGAACGCCACCACCTTCTGAACCCTGATTTGGTGGTGAATGGTCCGAGAGAGTTGCCCGACGTCTTCGAGGCGTCCTTCCTCGAGGAATTGCAGGATTTTCCTGTTCCATTCGTCGTCTTTGAGCGAGTGGATGCGGTCTTCCTCAGGTTCGATGCGGCGCGTGAACATCCGGTTGGACAGGGACATGGCCGCGACAACGGCGACCTTCTTTCCGGCCGCGGCCGCGGCATCGAGGCACGACTTGGCGAGCACGGTGGTCTCGGCGCGGTTGGCGTAGACGTTCGAGGACACGATCACCGCCGGGATGCGGTTGCCCGGGTTCAACAGCGAAAGGGAAACCACCGAACCGACGTCAATCGGGAATCCGTGGTAGTTCACCGTTCGTGCCGTCAGGCCACGTTCCTCGGCCGAGTCGCGCCACGCGTGGGCGAAGTCAGCGTCGATCTGGAAGTCGTAATGCATGGTCCCGAGTTCGTGGAAGTCGTGGTCGACGAGGTTCCAAACTGGATTCGGGTCGGCTTGGATTTGGTGCCCGATGATGCTCGGCCAGGTGGTCGAATAGACGATGAGCAGGTCGGCGCCACTCGCCTCAATCCGCGCTGCAGCCTCCTCAAAGGCTGCTCGCAAGCGACCGTAGCCTTCGTTGGATTCCGGTGCAAGCATGGGATGAGGGTGCACAGGCACCACAAAGGAGGCGACGACGCTCAAGCCGATCCCTCCTGATGGCGCCACGCAGGCCATTCAACCACGGCGTTTCCAGTCCCAATGACGGTCCCGTATCCGTGCAGGGTGGCCTTGTAGTCGGGAAGATCAAGGGCATGGAGAAGCCACGTGAGGGCTCCTCCGTCGGTTTCGGCGATGGCCTGTTCGGTGAATTCTGGCATTTCGTCGAGGAGCTGCTTGGTTCGGCCGTTGACCATGTGGTCAATGATCCGCATGTCCCACAGGTGCATGGCGTGGCTGGTGATGTGTTCGTGGCTCATGTCTTCGGGCACGTCAGGCTCGGTGGTGAAGTGCCGGTGCGAGAGGGAATTGCTGGCCAAGACCACCGCTCGCTTTCCGCTCGCTTCGATGGCCTTCCTGGTGGCGCGACCGAGTTCAGCCATCATTTCCTGCATGACCTCAACGGAGTAGTAGGTACGGCTGCGGTTGCTTGAGATGACCACCAGGGGTTTCGACCAGTCGGGGTCGGTCAGATGCGCGGTCGTGATGGTGCCGTAGTCCACGCGGAAGTCGGGGTTTCGCATCATGTGCGCGTCCAAACCTGCTTCCAAGGCCTCGGCATGGATGCCTTCCGCCAATTCCAGGTCGATTTTGAGGTCGTAGGTGTAGCGGAACAAATTCGGGAACACCGGGTCCACGGAGAAGCCCTCGAACTGCTCCAAACCCAACAGATGGGTTCCAACGTAGGTCTGCCAATGCGGCGAGAGGATGACGATCGCATCATACTCAATCTCACTTA
>QQSJ01000084.1 GCA_003602635.1 Candidatus Poseidoniales archaeon | reverse complement strand
AGTGCCGGGGTCGACATCGACCTCGAAGGCAGCGCGGTGGCGTCGCTCATCGGGGCCCTGGGACGAAGCGTCCGGACACCGGGCACGCCGGGTGCGCCGGTGGACCTGCCCGGCGGATTTGGGGGTCTGCTCGAGTTTGGCGACCAATTGCTGGCGATGGCCACCGACGGCGTCGGCAGCAAGCTGCAAATCGCTTCAAGCCTCAACGCATGGTCTGGGGTCGGCATTGATTGCATGGCCATGAACGTCAACGACCTGTTGTGCGTCGGTGCGGAACCCATGGCCTTCGTGGACTACATCGCGGTGCCCAAGCCCGACCCTGAAGTGCATGCGGCCATCGGTGCCAGCCTCGCCGAAGCGTGCCGTCGCGCCCGCGTCACCCTTGCGGGCGGAGAAACGGCGAGTTTGCCTGGCATCGTCACGGAAGTCGACCTCTCAGGGACCGCCCTCGGCTACATGGGGCGCGACCAAGCCATCACCGGCGAACACGTGCAAGCCGGCGACGTGCTGATCGGCCTGCCCGCTTCCGGAATTCACTCCAACGGCTACAGCCTCGTGCGTCGCATCATGGAGCACGTCGGTGCTGACCTGCGCGCGCCTGCACCGTTCAACGCAGCGGTCGAAGGGCGCCACATCGAGCGCTTCGCGACCCAAGACGGCGAACAACCCACCCTTGGCGAGGTGTTGCTGAACCCGACCCAAATCTACGTCGATCCGGTCATCGACCTGCTCAAGCACCTCGATGACGGCCACTTTGGTGGCCGCTCGAGCGTTCGTGGCCTCTGCCACGTGACCGGCGGTGGCCTGTCCAACCTCTTGCGGTTGCACCCCACCCTCGGTTGGCGCATCGACGCCCCTTTGCCTGTGTTGCCTGAATTCACATGGCTGCAAGAGGCCGGTGGCGTCGAAACCCGCGAGATGTACCGGACGTTCAACATGGGCATGGGAATGGTGCTCGCCGTGGATGCGGCTCACGCGCAAGGCGTCGCTGCATGGTTGGCGGAGCGCATGCCCGGCAGTGCGGTGGTCGGCACCGTCGTCGAGGAAGAGGCGCCAAGCGTGGTCCACGTGCCGAGCGGATCGACCTTCAGCCACTACTGAGCATCACTCGGCTTCCGTTGCACCGGTGAGCATCATCGAATCAGGAGCCGTGGTGCTGGCACCGCGGATCTTGCTCAGTGGGAAGAGCAGGAAGAACTGCAGCCCTGCGCCGATGAGGAAGAGGTTGGGGAAGTTGCCTCCGAGGGCCTCGAGAATCGACGGTGAAAGGAGGGTGCCCGACAACGCACCGACGTTGATCAGCGTCATGTAGACCGAAAATTGCGTGCCGCCAAGGTCGCTTTCCGTGAGGCTCATGAGCAGAGCGATGACGTTGTTGCCGACGATCCCCCAGATGAAGGTCCACACGATCCACACGAGCGTCATGATGCCCGCGTCACTCCATTGCGATCGGCCAATGGACCACAAGGTGGTCAACGACGCGCCGACGATGATGCCCCACCACAACACGGTCTTGATGCCAAAGCGGCGTCCAAGTTCACCTCCGGTCAAGACACCAAGCAAGGTGGCCAAGGTGATCAGGCCGCCCTTCAAGGCGAGGTATTCGGTGTCGCTCCAGCCGAGCTCGTCGATGAACAGGAAGGGGAATTGGATGTCGATGAGGCCCATGCCGGCGCCCATGCCGCCGCCGATCCACATCATCACGGCGAAGAGCAACGCCCACGCAGGCGCACCACCGCTCAAGGCAGAGCGCAGGCCGGACATGATCTCACCGAGGCTCATGGTGTCCGTCTCAGCCGAGGAGGACGCTTCGCCCGTGGCTGCATCCCACGGGAAACGGCGGTCTCCCGGGCGCTCGCGCAAGAAGATCGGCACCAGCATGATGGCGGCAAGCACGGGCAACTGCACCGTCAAGGCAGCCTGGAAGCCTGATTCAGAGAGGATGCCGCCAAGCACGATGGCCGAGAACATGAAGCCGAAACCCTTCGAAGCGAACATGAAGCCGTTCGCACGGGCCAGGTCCTCTTCTGGAATGAGGTCCACCGCGAGGGCGTCTGAACTCACGTCCTGCAAGGTCGCGAAGACGTTGTGAATCAGGAAGAAGACCATGATGGACGAGAGACCGGCTTCCAGATTTCCAGCGGCAAGGGGATCGTCGATGGTCAGGAAGATGCCCATGGTGATGATCATCCCGAGTTGCGCGATGATGATCCACGGACGGCGCAGTCCGTAAGCGGGAAAGCGGACGCGATCGATGAGCGGACCAAGCACCAGTTTCCCGAACATCCAAGGAAGGGTGCCTGCCAACGTCAGGGCCGCGACCTGGTCGTCACTGATTGAATCGGCATCGACGAGCACCGCCACGAAAGCGACGGTGATGAAAGCCCACGGAACACCCTGTGCAAAATACAGGGCACAAAGGGTCCCAAGACGGGCGCGCTTGCTCTCTTGAAGGGTGGTCATGAGCACCTAACCTATCGTTCGCCTTCTGAACTTTCCTTCAGACAAATGGCACAAAATGCTCGTTTCCTCATTCTTGGGCAAGACTCATGCCGAAAATGTCCTACCGGGGTGCATGGACCTTGAGGCAGCCGCGAACATCGGCGAGGCCCTCAGCGGCTTGGCCATCATGTTCACCTTGCTGTTTGGTCTTCGTCAAGTCCTCGAAGTCAACCGCAATCGACGGTTTGAGATTTCACAAACCATCGCAAACTCACTGGAAAACCCGCTGGTTCAACGTGGATTTGCCAACTTAGGACGCATTCAACCAGGCATGACCCTGCAAGAATTTGGGGAGATGCCCCGGGAAGACAAAGACGCCATCAACGCCGTCATCGTGCTGATGGCCAACCACGCCGTTATGACGTTCAATCGAAACCTTTCGTTCGACATCGTGGCGTCGTTTTACCGCGGATATTTGCCGTTGATCGGCGCAGGGTTGCGGCACGTCATGCACCTGGTCGAGAACGCGTACATCCACCATGAAGGCAGCGCGGTCAGCGAAGAAAACGGCCTGGGCACAAACCATTGGGTGTTCTGGTTGCTGGATCGCATGGGAGAGACGTCAAACCCGGCGGAGTACAAGCCACACCTCAACCAAACCGAGTGGCGCCCCTGAGACGCGTCCGCATGGACCATGAAGGATGGACGCCTCGGTTTCTTCATGCAGGAGGCGGAGGGGTGGCCCGGCCACCTCTGGTTGGAAGGAGGGACCGTGGTCCACCTTCCGTCGGACCAACCGCGGCCTGAAGCACGCCCACGTGGACCTGCAAAACGCATCGGCCCTGGCTTCCTCAATCCTGCCATGGCTCCCGCGCGCACCCGTTCCATGATGCTGTTGGCCGACGCGTTGGCCCACGATTGGTTGGTGCCTGAAGGGGCGCCCATTCGCGTGTTGGACGCGCTGTGTTCCACCGGCGTGCGGGTGCGTCGATGGCGACAAGAACTCCCGGAAGCCCACGTCAACCGCGTGGTCGTGACGGGAAACGACCTCGACGCACACGCCCTTGATTGGGCCATGGCGTCGTTCGAAGCACACCCCAGCGGCCGGCCAGTCGCGCCACGCCCTGAACACCGTCAGAGGGTGATTGAACCACGTGAAATCGAAGGGGTGCATTTCACCCAAGAAGACGCTCGCGTGGCCCTGCTCAGGGGCGGTTGGCAATGGGTTGACCTCGACCCCTTCGGCTCGCCCATGCCCTTCCTCGATGCTGCCTTGCAGGGGATGGCCCGACGTGGTGTGTTGGAGATCACGGCCACGGACACCGCAGCCCTGACCGGCTCGAGCGCCGCAAGCGGCCGACGGAGGTACGGCTTCAAAGGCCTGGTTGACCACTATGCACACGACGATGCCGTGCGGGTTCTTCTTGCGAACGTGGCCCAAGCCGCAGCCCGACAAGACCGTGAAATTACGCCTCTTTTGGCGCTTTTCGACGGGCACCATGTCCGTGTTTCCGTGATGGTTCGAACCTCAAAAACCGGAGCCAGTGCCGTCCAAGAGCACATCGGCTGGCGGATCCGAGAAAGCGATGTCCCCTACCGTTTCGTGCGCCACCCAACACCTCAGCAAATCGAACGAGGCAGCGGCCCGATGTGGACGGGTCCGCTTTGGGACGCCAGCATCGCTGGACGAATGACCGAACAAAGCGCGCTGAATTTGGCGCGCCCGGCGCCTGAAGCACTCGATGAATGGAGGACTCAAGGCTTGCAGTGGACCTCAGAAGACGCGGAACATGCGGCGCGTGAAACCGTGCGGGGCGTGCGCCACATCTCGGAAGCAGCCGACCTCATGGCCCGAGACGGTCAAGCCACCATGCTCCTGAACCTCGACGACTTGCCACGGTGGACCGGCACGGGGCGCACCCCGCGTTTGCACCACTTGCTCGAAGCGCTCCACGAAGCGGGCCACGCCGCCGCTCGTGCGCCTGACCTGAATCCGTTTTTGGTGACCGATGCGCCCTTTGAGGACGTGGTTCGAATCGCCCAAGGGCTCTGATCCTCACATCACAGAGGGGTCGATGCCCGGGCCATCTCCGCTTCCAAGCTGATGGCCGGGATCGATGGGATCCGGCAACACGGACTTCGCGCGCTCAATCATTTCGCGAACGCTGTCTTCGATCGTGCGCGCGTTCTCGAGCAGGTCGCTGAGCGGCAAATCAAGTCCGGTCAAATCGGAGATGGCTTCAACCGCGATGGCCGCGGCCCGTGCATCTGGATACATGGGGTGCGCTTCTGCAAGCAAGGCGATGATGTCCATCCCCAAACGGTCCCCTTCGCCCAAGAGAAAACCGGTGATGCCCGACACCACGCCCTGGCGGATCGGTTCGATGCCCGCAGAACGCAGTGCATCCCTCATGGCGTCGGACGTGCCGACCCCGTAGAGGTCCCCGCCTTCGAAGTCCTTGTCCGGTCTGAGCAGCCCATCAACGATGATGAGTTGGTCAAATCCGCCCTTGGAAAACCACTCGAGGACGGTGGTTGCGAGCGCGATGTCCTTGTCGTCCTCGAATTGGATTTCTGCGGTGAACACCCCGATGCCTTCGCCTTGGTAGACCCGGACGGGGTGCTTTGGCACCTCGTTCTGGATCAACGCAACCGCGGGGAATTCGGCGTTCAGCACCGTTCCTTGCTGTTCAAGCCCCATGGCGCTGATGACGTGGGAGGCCGCGATGACGCCGACCATCCCGGAACTGGAGAAGCCGCAAATGGCGATGCCGCCCGTACGGGGGTCTGCGCCCTTGTTGAGCACCAGAGCGTAGGGCTTGAACGGCGTCTCCACGTGTTCACCTCACCTCGTCGGCCAGCACGACCATCAAGAATCCTCGCTCGGTTCATTCGTTGTATTCAGACCAATCCTCTTGGCCAGCTTCACGGTACCACCAGGTGCCAACCTCGTCTTCGTACCATTCTGTTCCGAATTCGTCCACGTTGATGCCGCCGTCGTCTGACGTCTCTTCTGAGGACACCGGCTCGTCGTCCAAATCCTCGTCTTCGTATTCCACGCCGCTCGCTTCCGAGATCAGCGCATCGCTCGGACGTTCCTTGACTTCCGGCTGGACGTCGTCAAGGCTCGCTCCGGAGGACTTCAATTGGGACAAACTGCTGGTCGTGGTCAGGTCCACGGCATCGTCACGGCCCCTGCTGACCGGCCCGTAGTCCATGTCATCAAGATCGTCTTCTGAAAAATCCTCGTCGTCTTCTGGACGCCGGAGGACCACCACCGCGACGACAAGCCCTGCGACAATCGCCACGGCCCCAAAGCCGATCACCAAGGCGTTCGAGCCCGATGAACCGTCGGTGGAACTCCCGTCGCTCGTCGCCTCTTCAAGGGACCATGCGAGGGTGATGGATCCGTCGTAGGACAAAGAAGCGTTCGAGGCGGTCGTCAGCCCATAGGCCAACGTGGCTTCGAAATCGGTGTTTTCCTCGTCCGCCAAACTGCGTAGGGTGGTCATGGACCACACCACGTTTTGCGTGCCGCCAGCAGGAATGTCTCCGTTGCCTTGCACGAGATCAAACCGCATCAAACCCAAGGTCTCGGCGCTTGCATCAATGGAGACGGTCACGGCGAACGCGTTTGGATTGCTGAGCACGCACTGCGTGTTCTGCTCGACCGTCGCGTCACGAGGGAAGGAACGGACCGTGCAGTCGCTGACGTCCAAAGGCAACAATTCCGTGGCTTCAACGGGTTCGTCAGTGCTGCCCTGTCCGTTGTCGGATTGGTTACCAGGGTCAATGCCGCCGCTCTCCGTGGTCCGCTCCAACGTGACCTCATGGGCGCCGGGGACCAGCACCCATGGCTGGCCGTCGTTGACCAGGGAGAAGCGCACCATTGCAGCCTCGGTGGAAGGGGATTCCAACACATAGGAGCCGGCGTTTGGCACCAACGTGCCGTCGCCAAGGCTGTTGCCGTCTGCATCCAACACCGTGTACGCCAGCGACAACGGAGGTGCAGCACCTGTTTGTTCGACCAAGACTTCCTGAACGGTGAGGTCGATCGACCACGTGTCGTCCCCAACGACCTGCAGGATCGTTGGCGCCGTGAGTTCAACCTCCACCGTTCCGTACGTGGTCATGCTGCCCGATGCATCGCTCCAAGGCTGCTCAGCGGGGTCGTCATCGACGCCAATGACGCCGTAGGTCAGCGTCAGTTCACCGACGTTCTGAGCCATCGCTGTCTCCCATACCATGAGGCTGGTGACCTCCAGGCCGACGTGTTCGCCGCTGGCATCCGTAACCCCCGTGATGTTCCGGGAGAACCCGCTCTCGGCATGCTCGAGATGGAACCACGCCGTGGCGCCGGAGAGCGGCGATCCGGCGATTGAAGCGTGCACGGTGGCCTTCACAGGAGCATTGAGTGGAAGCAGATGGACGCCTGAGGCGTTCTGTGCGCCTTCAAGGACCAACGAAGCGACGGCCGTTCTGAGGCTGTCGTTGCGTGGCGCAACCGGCCCGAAGGTGACGAGGGAACTCGTGTTGTCGTGTTCGTCAACCGCCACGACCCCGAGATGGTACGAGGTGCCATCCGTCAAGGGGCTGGATGGCGTGAGCACCGTTGTCCCGTCCATGAGGGCCGAGGTCATGTTGACCACAACCGACGGTGCATCACCGCTTTCCAAGGTCATCACAGGACTCATGCCATCGGTCGAATTGAACGCTTGAGCGGCCACAAAGACGCGGTGCGCTTGCGCGGTGGTCATCGGGTCCTGATCCCAGCCGAGCGACAGATGGCCGCCCAAATCGTCCGCAACGTCAGCGGCAGAAAGATTGGTCACGGCGGGTGGAGGAGCGGGATACGGCACCTCGACGGTCAGCACGTCGGAAAGGTTGCTCCGAAGACCGAACACGTGCCTGGAACGGACCGCGTAATCGTAGACGTCGCCGTAATTCACGTTGGTGTCCACGGTCAAGTTCAATCCGGAATCGGCGTACGGCGCATCGAGGTCAATCGCTGAACCGTTGGCCACGCGGTAGACGTCGAAGCCAAGCAGGCCCTCGCCGAAATCAAACACGTCCTGCCAACTGAATTCCACCTTGTTGGGGGTCAGCGACGTCAACGTCAATTCAGGAGCGGGTGGGCGAGCAATGTTTGGCGCCCCGTCCACGTAGGGTCCGACCACGTCGGTCAACCGGAGCACACCGGCCTCGGTGCTGTTGAACGGCAGGGGAAGGCGGAAGTCCCCGGTGCCCAACTGCATGCGTTGGTTGACCAAGTTTGAAAGGTTCCCGACCACGCTTGGGTTGTCCTCAACGGTGATGCGAGCATCGTAGGCGATGTCGAAGAGGGTCGTGTTGACCACCCCGTTGGCGGTGGTCTCCAACGTGAAGTTCAGGTGAGCCATGCTGACGCCGTACCCGTCGGTGCTCGTCGGCAAGCCAATCACGTACCCGGTCAGCGCGGTTTTGATCGCGCCGACGGTGTCCGTGACGCTCAACGTGCTGTGATGCGTGGTGGTGGTGGTGCCGGCATAATCGCCCGTGCTGATCTCGCTCGTTCCGTCGCCCTCAACGTCGAGGCCGATGCGGTGCCACCCTCCAACGAAGATGCCGACCTGAGACTCTCCTGCTGCCACGATCTGTTCCTGGTGGCCGTCGCCGTCAAGATCGGCGAAGATGATGTCGAGTGGCATGCTCCATGGCTGAAGCTTCACTGGAGAAGCAAGGTCGAGCCCGCTTCCGTTCGATGGACGGTGCGTGAGGTTCCCTTCAAGCGTGCTGGACACGCCGTCGCTCGCACCCAACTCCACCATGAACAGCGAGGGGATGCCGTCGCCGTCGTGGTCGCCGAAGCTCGCGTTGATGGTGGTGAAGGGGTCGTAATCGGTGTGTTCGGTCACCTCCCATGAGTTGCCGTTGTTGATGGCGACAACGTGCTCAAGGCTCCCTGCGCCCGAGACAAAATCCGTGTCGCCGTCGCCGTCGAGATCGACGGGCAGCATGCCGGCGCGAAGGTCGCTGAAGCGATCTGGGCCCTGCGCCTGTTCGATGTCTCGTCCGTCCCACTTGAGTTCCCAGGCCTGATGCGAACTCCATCCACTGGAGCCGCGATGAACGACGATGGCCGTCACGTCCGTGTTTTGGTTGCTCATTGAACCAACGTAGAGATCACGCAGATTCGCGTTGTTGAACGTCCCGTTTCGGTAAATCGTGGTGGTGGCTTTGGTCAGGAACCCGTTTCCGATGGGCGAAAAGGGATTCATGACGAAAGTCCCCTGATTGCTTCCTTGGCCGTGAATGGACAAAACGTCGGCGTGGCCGTCGTTCGTGAAATCGCCAACGGCCGCTTTCTTCAGTCGATCGTCCATCGTGTGGTTGAAGGTGGCGTTGAATCGAATGTGGGGGAGTGGGTCGCTGTTGTTCACGAAGGTCGTGTTGGACACGTGCAAGCACGCGTCCACGTCGAGCTCGGCCCACGTGAAGACGTCTTGACGGCTGTCGTTGTTGAAGTCGCCAAGTTCGAAATTCCTGGCGTCGTTGCAGGTACCCGTCCAATTGGACATCACGAGTTGCCGTGTGGTGAGGTTGTAGTCGAGCACGGCGAAGGCGGTGCCGTTGCCCGTCGTGGCGTTGTCTGCGGACATCACCACAATCTCAT
Source organism: Candidatus Poseidoniales archaeon (assembly GCA_003602635.1). GTDB lineage: Archaea > Thermoplasmatota > Poseidoniia > Poseidoniales > Poseidoniaceae > MGIIa-L3. Next base: position 2,774 of record QQSJ01000084.1, on the reverse strand, counting down.
CGCTGCCGTCGCCGTCCATGTCGCCGGCTTGCACGTCGAGCAACTCCCCGATGGCCTGGAAAGCCGTGGTCACGTCGGGGATGAAACTCATGCTGAGGGCCGCGGCATCGACGGCTGCGTTCTCGGGCAGAAGCACATCGGCCGTCGTCAACGTGGCGTTGGAACTGGTGTTGGACGTGACGTAGTCGGAGGACGCCCCGTGTGCGAAGACGTTCTGGTGGCCGAGGTCACCGTACCCTTGTCCTTCGAACGCCCACTCCTTCACGCCGTCCTCGTCGATGTCCAACCACACTTGCCCTGGGGTGTCAAGGGCGCTGTCCACGTCCACGACCATGCTCAAGCCGTTGATGGTCACGTCACGTGGGATGGAGAGCCCCATCGACGCGTTCGTGGCACTGCCCGCCAGGTTGACCTCTTCAGTCAGCAATCCTGTCTCGAAATCATCGAGCGTTCCATTGCCGCCACCTGCGCTTGAGAACGGCATCGGCACCAAGGCGATGAGCATCAGGAGCACGAGCGTCACGGCGCGAGCTTGGGCGCGTCCTCGGGGGGACATGGGTGCAGTTGGAGCCTCGGCCTTCATCTTCCTATCGCATCGAGGCATACGGAGAAGCGCAAGTTTCGCCGTCATGGGTGACCGCCAATCCTTAACTATGCAAGCAATTGAACCAGAAACATGACCGAGGCTGTTATCCGCATCCTTGCCGGCGACATCGAAGTCGAAATCTCAGGCACCACCAACCACGTGGAAGAACGCATTGCTGAACTCCAAGAAGAGGGCGTTTGGTCCTCGGTTTTGGACCGCCTGCGCCTCGCCCGTGAGGCCGCCGTCGAGGCTGCGGCAAAGACGATTGGAAGCGCTGAATTGCCCGAGCGCGGATCGGCCTTCCGTCATTTGGTGACCGGGGCAGGCTTCGAGCGGAAGCCCGACATGGTCTTGGCCGCCATCCACTACCTCCGTGACGTCGAAGGCGTGCACGACTCGCCTCCACGCGTGGTCGCACGCTTGTTTGAGGACGCGGGTCTCGAGGCCCCGGGCAACCTTTCGCTCTATCTGAACAGGCTCCGCGAGCGCGGACTGCTCGAAATCCCGGAGAGCGGGGGCGGCAAGAACCGTTTCGTGGTGCTCACGCCTGCCGGGCGTCGTCACCTTGATGAGCGCACGATGTGAGGTTCTCGCATGGTGATGTCCGCATCCGGGGACGACCCCCGGGACGGGCCTTCCGAAGAGGCCGAAGTTCTCGACTGGTCCTTTCAAAACAAGGCCAACGCCTTGCTCCGTGGCGGCCGTCACCGTGGGTCCACCTTCCGTCGAGCCATCCTCGACGGTGCGGATTTGACGGAAGCCGACTTCACGAGGTGTGACTTCCGGCGGGCCTCGATGGTCGGTGCAGACCTGATGAAGAGCGCCTTCGATGGCGCCGATCTGCGCGGAGCCGACCTTCGCAAAGCACGGATGAACCTCTCGAACTTTCGGAACTGCCGGCTGGAAGGAGCCGATCTGCGGGGCATCCGCGGTAAATACGCCATTTGGCAAGGCAGCGATTGGTGGAACGCCACGCTTGACGAGAAGCTCGAGAAGGCGTTAAAGAAAAAGTGGCCAAAGCCCGATGAGGCGTGATCACTCTTCTTCGGCGAAAAGGGCCAACCGCGCACGGTGGTTGAACAACGGCAGCACCGCCATGGCCAGGCACAAGCCCGTCATGACACTGCAGGCCAACGCGAGGTACGTTTGGGTGTCCACCAGCATCCCCTCCATGGTGGAAGAGGCGGCCGATTGGAAACGAAGGCCGCCAACGCTTCCTCCCACCAAGGCCATCGCGGCCCCGACGGTGCTGAGGCGCGGCCCCCAGGGTTTGAGCAGGAAGAGGCCAATGCTGCCCAAAATCACACAGGACATGCCGAGCACCAGTGACCAGCCACGCCATGCGTATGCGCCGCTGTCGCGGGCTTCGTCATGGAAGGCCTGGTACTGTTCGGGCGTGACTTCGATCTCGTCGTTGAGGTTCGGCGTCTCGATGGTCATCTCGACTTGCCCATCCGGCAAATCCTCGAGCGCCCCCTGTTGCAAGGCGTCAAGCCCTGCAAGACCGAGGAGCACCGCACCGAGGAACATGAGCACGGCGATGGACCGGGGGCCTTGGCGGTCAGGACGGGGGTCGATGTCCCAAGGTTGCATCTTCACGCCTCCATCGGGGGCCCGCAGGCCAGCAACCCTTCGCGCAGGTCTTCGGGGACGGTGCATGGCTCCATGGTTCGCATGTCCACGCCAACCGTCACCTGCCGTGACGTCCACACCGCTTGCCCGAGGTCGTCCTCAAGACGGTATTGCCACACCACGCTGGTGGTGCCCACCGACTCGATCCACATCGTCATCACCGCCGTTCGTCCGTACCGGAGAGGGCCATGGAAGGTGGACGTGATGTCCACCACAGGATAGCCGAGGTGGCGTTCGGTCACAAGCGTGGCGTACTCCACGCCACAGATCTCGGACCACGCCTCTTCGAAACAGCGGTGCGCCAAATCGTAGATGCGGGGGTAATACGTGATGTTCGCCATGTCCACCATCGGGAAATCCACACGACGCTTGACGGTGACCGCCATGACACCTGCTTTGGGACCTGAGCCATGAACCCTCGTCGGGAACCGCACCCGTCGGGCTTATATCGGGTCGGCAGGTCGCCGGAGCGAGGCCTGTTAGGGTAGTCTGGATATCCTTCATCCCTGCGGAGGATGAGACCCGTGTTCGAATCGCGGACGGGCCGCCACACGAT
>QQSJ01000083.1 GCA_003602635.1 Candidatus Poseidoniales archaeon | reverse complement strand
GGTATGCAAATCGTCGAAAAGGAAAGCGAGTTTGAAAGCGCATTGAAACTCTGTCAATCTCGTGCAAAATCTGCCTTTGGTGACGATCGTGTGTTCGTTGAGAAGTACATCCAAGGGGCGCAGCACGTTGAATTCCAAGTGTTGGCGGACGGCAAGAAGGCCATCCACTTCGGAGAACGCTTCTGCTCGATTCAACGCCGGCATCAGAAATTGGTCGAGGAAGGCCCATGGCTGAGCGACGAAAAGCGCATGGAAATCGGTGCTTTGGTCTGCGCAGGTGCGGAATCGGTCGGCTACAAGGGCTTGGCCACCTTCGAATTCCTGCGCGACGCAAACGGCGACTTCTACTTCCTTGAGGTCAACCCACGTGTGCAGGTGGAGCACACCGTCACGGAACTCATCACCGGCTACAACCTCGTCGAGCTTGGCATCCGCGTTGCTCAGGGCGAGGACCTCCCGGTGGCGCAGGAGGACATCACGTGGCGTGGCCACGCGATCCAGTGTCGGCTCAACGCCGAGGATCCGAAGCAGTTCATTCCCTCACCGGGCCGGTTGTGGGATTGCCACTTCCCCTCAGGGTTTGGCATCCGCTGCGACACCCACGCGCACCCTGGCTACGAAATGCCGGGCTGCTTCGACTCCCTGTTGGCCAAACTGCTGACGTGGGGCCATGACCGCGATGACGCCGTTCGACGCATGCGTACGGCCTTGGACGAGACGGTCATCACGGGCGTCGAGCACCTCATCCCTCTGCACCGCCGAATCATGGACGAGGAGGATTTCATGGCGCGTGACATCACGATCCGGTACATCGAGGAGCATCCCGACCTCTTGGGATGACCTTGTGGACGCAACGGCATCCTTAACCGAACATGTTCGGCTTCCTTGGCATGGGCACGCACCGGCTTCGCATCGAGGTCCGGCTTCCGGACGGTCACTGGGCCGGCGACGTGACCCGGGCCAACCCGACCGAAGTGCTTCGCATCGAGAAGCACATGCCGTTGGCCCGTGGGCGGGGCACAGCGAGAATCTCAGGCGGCCCCGCGCTGTATGCGTCGATTGATGCACACCCCAAAATCGAGGCGTTGCGTGATCTGGAACAACGCCAGCCTTCCGTGGACATCAGCGCCGGCGGAGGTGGCTTTCTTCGACCGCTCATCGACGTGGGCGTGATCCCCAACACCCCGTTCGAGGTGCGAGACGGCTGGGTGGAGTGGACCATCGAGTGCACCCAGGTCAAGGCAAGGAACCTCATCCAGCGCTTCCGTGAGGACGAGTTGCCGCACCGCCTGCTCTCGACACGGAGCAGCAGCACGGAGTTGCTCACGCCAAAACAGCGCCAGGTGTTCGAGCTCGCCCTCAGGGAGGGCTACTACGACGTGCCACGCCGAACGAGCATCACGGAGATGGCTCGCTTGCTCGGGGTGGCGAAGTCCACGCTCTCGGCCCAAATGCACCGCATGGAATCGGCCGTGATGCGCACGTACGCCGAGGACATCCGCAAAGCTCGGTGAGCATACCGAACATGTTCACACGAACATGTTCGCCATGGACCCAAGGGTGACCCCGCCGTACCAGAAGCATGGACAACCTACCGGAAACGTGGGACGACTGGATTGCAAACTTTGGCGATTGGCAAGACCGCGTTGGATTCGACCGCGCGTGGCTTGGCGATTTCAACCTCGACGTGCTCTTTGATTGGGACCGCGCGGGCGACGTCATCGAATTCGGAGACCTGGCCGGCCGCCCCAAGTGGGAACGTGCCATGCAGGTGCCCCAGCAAAACATGCGCGACGCGATGATCACCATGATCACCGTGCAGGGCGACACCGAATTCGCCTCCGTTGAGCAGCAGCGCCACCTTCTGGCCAGCGCGCCCACCGAGTACGACCGATACGCAGCGGCCCGCATCATGGCCGAAGAACAGCGTCACGGATGGCAGATGGCGTACCTCCTGATGACCTACTTTGGTCAGCAAGGACGCCGCGAGGCGCAGAAGCTCCTCGAGCGCAACGCTCAGGACGGCGACCGCCTGCTTGGTGCGTTCAACCGACCGATGCCCCACTGGCTCGATTTCTTCTGCTACACGATGTTCGTGGACCGCGACGGAAAGTTCCAACTGGGCATGCTTTCCACGTCCGGATTCAAGCCCCTCGCGGCTTCCATGGGACCAATGCTGAAGGAGGAGTCCTTCCACCTTGGCACAGGATCCAACGGATTGCGCCGGATCATCACCGCTGGCGTGGTGCCTTTGGACATGCTCCAGCGCTACATCAACAAGTGGGTCGCCACCGCGCACGACCTCTTCGGCGTCGACGAATCCTCGTCCGCAGAATGGGCCTACGTCTGGGGCATCAAGGGCCGCTGGGACGAGCGCAAGAAGCAGGAGGCCGGTGTGGCCCTCGACCGCGACCACCTCAACGAAGAGGCCCGCGGCCACTACCACCAGGAAATCGTCGACGCGGTCAAGGCCCTGTGCGGCTACCTGCCTGAAGGCGCTGCTGACCTGTACGTGCCTCACGAGAATTTCAACCGCGACATCGGCGCGTTCGCCAAGGGCCGTTACACGGTCGAAGGCACGCTCTTCGAAGGCGACGACGCTGCATGGGAGGCCTACCTCCGCACCGTGCTCCCCACCCCCGAAGACGAAGCGGCGTTGCCGGCCATCTTCGAACAGCAGTGGATCTCCGAGAAGCCCCTCTCTGCACGCCAGCGTGCGACGGGCATCGGCGCCTCGGCCTGAACCAGGAACCCGGTGGAATCGCGATGATCCCGGTTGAATTGTACGGGGTCGACGCCGAGCGTTGCGAACGTCTCTATGACGCGCTGCCGTCCTTGGTGAGCGACATCGAAGACGATGGTCCGTATGGCGAGGTGCTCTACGCCGCCGAAGAAAGCAACATCCTGAGCACGGTTGAACAGGCCGACGCATGGGCTGACGCGACGCCATTCGCGTGGCCTGATGACGTGGCCATGGAAGTCGAAATGGCCCTTCGCAGCGCCCGCTACCCCGACGTTGGGCTCTTTGAGCACCTGATGACGCTCGACGGCGTGGACGCCGTGCGGATCTCCCGCTGGGCCCATTTCGTTGCGCGCGTGTATCCGATTTACAGCGCTGAAGCGTGCGCGGCGTTGGAGGCGATGAACCTCCCCACACCGTTCAAACCCGATGACATTGCCTCCTACGGCGTGTACGTCTCCCGCATCGAGGGACTGAAGAAGCACGCCCCCGCCGCCGGGCTGCCGGAGATTGGCCTGCCAAGGGCCAGGGTGCTCCAGCTGGGCCTGGAGCGCTTCGAATGAACCATCTCGGTTTGCACGTCAGGCTGTGGCTCGTCGCTGCCTTTTGGGGCGTGGCGTGGACCGCTGGCCGCGTCGTGGCCACCGAACTGAACGATTGGCCGGTCTATGGCGCATGGCTGCGCTACCTCATCGCCGTGCCTGCCTTCCTCCTTTGGCTGAGGCTTTCCGAAGGGTGGTTCGTGCCGAGCATGGCTCAATGGAAGCGCCTGTTTTGGATAGGAGCATGCTCGACCTTCCTCTATCAGGTCCTCTTCATGTACGGCATGGGATGGACGGCGGCCGGCGATGCCTCGCTGATGATCACCCTCAACCCACTCTTCACGAGCGTCCTTGCCGTGATGGTGCTCGGCCATCCCATGACGAAGGAACTCGGCGGTGGGCTGTTTCTCGGCCTTTTGGGCATCACCGTCCTCTTCCTGGCCTCGCCAAACGTCGATTTGCCCGCCAACGAACGCTGGCTCGGAAACGGATTCATCGCTGCATCGGCCTTGGCTTGGGCTGGAGCCACCTTGCTGATTCGACGGGCCATGGACGTCGAAGAAAGCGAAAGAGACGGCCCGATGACGCCGCTGCAAATCACCGTCTGGTCGTCCGCGGTTGGGCTGGTGTTCCTCACCCCTTGGTCTGGGTATGAAGTGATCAACAGCGGCTTGCCCGTGGTGGACGTGGCGAGCCTTGCGTCCATCGTTTTCCTCGCCTTGCTGTCCACGGTGCTGGCCTACGTGTGGTTTGCCGAAGGCGTCAAGCGCATTGGACCAAGCCGAACGTCGACCTACGTCTACCTTGTCCCCGTCTTTGGCATCCTCAGCGGCCACCTGTTGCTCGATGAGCAGCTTGGATGGAGCCTTGTGGTGGCCTTGTTGCTCATCCTGAGTGGCGTCAGCCTCGCGCAGCGTTCAACGAAGGCCTGATGGGGCGTCGCATGCCCCCACAGGGCATGGAGATCTCCACCGTCGCCGT
>QQSJ01000082.1 GCA_003602635.1 Candidatus Poseidoniales archaeon | reverse complement strand
ACCTTGAAAGGCCCCTCACGGGTGGCCAAGAACGTTCACATCGAGTGTGAGCAGGGGTGATTCCATGTCGGTCATCGCAAAGGTTTGGGTTGAGCCGGACTGCATCACGTGCAACGCCTGTGAGGACATCTGTCCTGAAGTGTTCAAGGTCACCGACGATTCGTCGATGATCCTCGCCGAAGTTCGCAGCGATGGCGTCTTTGACATGAACGACGGCGCCAAGTCCCCTTTGACCGGGACCCTCGGTGCTGACCTCGCCGACCTCATCGAGGAGGCCGCAGAGGCCTGCCCCGTTGAAGTCATCAAATTCGAGTACGCAGAAAGTGCTGCTGAAGAAGCAGCGCCTGCCGCCGAAACCGTCGAGGCTGCGCCAGCGGCCGTCGAAGCGGTTGCAGCCCCTGCGGCCGGCGTTTCTGAAGCGCTTGCAGCGGTCATGGAAGGCGACCGTTCCCTCACCATCATGTTCGGTTCACAAACCGGAAACGCTGCTGGTTTGGCCGACCAAACCGCGAAGATGGCCGCCGACTTTGGCCTGCAGGCCAAGGTCGTTGACATGGACGGCGCCGATACCTCGGCGCTCGCAGCAGGACGGCTCCTCATCATCACCTCGACCTGGGGCGAAGGCGAGATGCCCGACAACGCGGAGAGCCTGTGGCAAGCCACGAACAGCGGCAACCCTGGATTGAGCGGCACGCACTACTCCGTCTGCGCCATTGGCGACACCTCCTACGACGAGTTCTGCAAAGCCGGCACCGACTGGAACGACAAGTTGGCTGCCCTTGGCGCCACGTCGGTTCGCGACATCCAGCTCTGCGACGTCGACTACACCCCGCCGTGGAAGTTGTGGGTCGTTGAGGCCCTCTCGCGCATCGCTTGCGTGGATGCTTCCGGTACCTTCCACGAAACCCTCGTCGAAGAAATGCTGGCCTATGGCACCAGCAGCGACGACGACGGCATCGTTGACGGCGACTTCGCTCCCGCCGCCGTGCTGGCCGATGAGATGTCGATCACCCTTCGCCTCTTCCGCTACGATCCTGTTGCGGCCTCGTCTGGCTTCGATTCGGTGGCCTGCGCCTTGCCCGGCCACGCCACCCTTCAGGATTTGCTGGAAGCGGTTCAAGGCGACTTGGACGGCAGCCTGGCGTTCCGCCGAGGCGACGGATGCGGCACCCCAACGACGGCGGTCCGCGCCAACGGGCGCATCGTGCTCGCCGACGTGGCTCGCCTTGATGGGCTCGTGTCTGAAGGCGGGACCCTCCTTCTCGAACCCCTCCCCGGTCTGCCGGTGGTCCGTGACCTTGTGGTGGACACCTCAAGGCTCGAACGCAAGCGCAGTGAAGCGAAGCCTTGGATGCGTGCAGACCCGCGTGCTGGAGAGCGGCTCGCCAACGGCTCGACGATGGGCACCATGGCCTCGGGTGAGGCCACCAGCCTCCACCGCCGATTCGACGCGGTCTCGGACATCGCCGCCCATGGCATGTCCGACACCACGCCTCACGACAGCGCCTACCTCGGACCCGGTTTGTTGTCCCGTCTCTGGCAACGCGCGAGTGACCCTCGCTGCGGAGCAGACCAGCGCCGCGACCTCATGAAGACGCTTCAGCAGGAAGGCGGCATGTGGTCTGAGACCGACCTCTCGTCCATTCGCCGCCAAGGCGACGACGGGCGCATCGTGGCAGAGGCCATGCTTGATGCTCGGGGGCGTCTCCTTCACGAGTTCCGATTCGCGGGCCGTTCCGGACGTCACGTCAAGTGGTTCTCCCGCACCGTCAAGTGGTCTGGAAACCTCAACGAAACCATCCTTGCGGCGCAAACGATGGGTCCTCTTGGAGCCCTGATGAACCTTCCAGCCACCGTTCGCATGGCCACTGGATTCACCCGGACGGGTGGACCTCTGGCCCGAGATCTCCAAGGATTCCTTGCTCCGGGTAAGATGCCCAAGTTCGTGAATTCCAGCGTCGATGACCACCACGAGGTCAAGGCGATTTTCGACGCGTTGGACCGTCGCTTCTGAGGTGAAATCATGGCAGCATTGAGGTACGCTTACTTCCCAGGCTGTGTGGCCAAGGGGTCTGCCCGTGAGGTCGAGGACGCCATGCGGGCCGTCGTCAAGGCCCTCGACATCGAACTCGTCGAGATGCACGGAGCCTCGTGCTGCGGCGCCGGTGTGATGAAGCAAGCCAACCACAAGTTGCAGCTGACCCTCAACGCGCGAACCTTTGCGCAAGCCGAAGCCATGGGCCTCGACGTGCTGACGCCCTGTGCGACCTGCCAAGGGAACATGTACGAAGATCTGGCGCTTCTCCTCGAAGACGAGAAATTGCGTGCTGAGATCAACGACGTGCTGGAGCGCACGTGCGGAATGCGCTTCGAAGGCGAACTCAGGATGCGCCACTTGCTCCAAGTCGTCGTCGAGGACGTCGGACTTGACGTGCTTCGCGACCGCGTGGTGAACCCGATTGACTTCCCTGTGGCAGGTTACTACGGGGTCCCCATGCTCCAAGACGGGGCCGCTGGAGACGACGATCCGATGAACCCGCGCTACTTCGATGACCTTCTTGTCGCCATGGGCTCCACTTCGGTGTCCTACGACGGCGCGACCCGCTCGGTCGGATTCCCCGGCCTCCTCGGGCGCGAGCGAACCGCCATGCTCCAAACCGCTGAGGTCCTCTCAGAGGCCAAGCAAGAAGGTGCGTTGGTGATGGCCACCGCTTGCCCGCTGAGCCACTTCAACCTCGACGTCTACCAAGTGAAGGCCAAGAAGGTCTCAGGCCGTGACACCGCTCTTCCAGTGGTTCATTTGCCCGAACTCATGGCGTTCTCCCTCGGTTTGCTCACCGAGCGCTACGCTCAACTTCGGACCCGGGCGTTGGTCATGGGCGCCTGATCATCCGTGCAGCGCACGGTGGACTTCTGCGGCTCGCGCTGCACCAATGCCTGATTCGCTCGCCAAGTCCTCTGCGCTCGCATTGGCCAAGGCCGCAATGGATTCGAAGGACTCGGCCAAGGCCGCTGCGGTGATCGGCCCCACTCCATCGATGGCCTCCAAGAGCGCCGTACGGCGACGTCGCGAAGCGGACGTCCAGCGTTCGTTCATGCCGCCTAGCCTGTCTTCTTCTTCCAAGGCATGTTGAGCGGCCATGAGGGCCCGATGAACGTCGTCCTCTGGTTTTGTGGGTTGAGCGTTTTCCAACGCATCGAGCCACGCAAGTTCCCGCCGTGCTGCGAGGGCCAGGAAGGCCGCGGATTCCTCGGCGTTCTTGACGCAGATGACGGACACTCCGAGGTCAAACGCCATCCACGCGAGGGCTCCATGCACGGCGTTGGGATGGGTGGCGCCCTCCAATCCACTTCCCGTTTCCAGCAACAATCCGGCCCGTGGAGCGGCGGCAGCCAGCCGTCGCACCTGACTCAGGAGCCGGCCGTCACGCACCGAGGCGTGCAGGTCCTTGGCCGTCTTTCGCTCCAACAGCAACCTCGGTCCAATGCGCACGTCACCGGTCACCAGGTGCCGGAACACGGGCTTGATCCCCCGGGCTCGCAGACCCGCGGCAAGGGTGGACGAGGCTTCCCGTCGATCGAGAATGATTTCCATCGCTCCCATGGCGTCGATGGCACGCGTGTTGGCACGGCCGTCCAACACCAAAGGAGCATCGCGTCGTTTCGCTTCAGGGCGCTGACCGGGTTTGGGTTCCTGCGCCGGCTTCTCCCAACCGAACAGCGAGGCCTGTTCCGGATGGCGTCGTTCTTCAGGCCGAACGGTGCCGGGCCGTGGCGTCGATTTCTCCACGGCCGGAGCTTGAGGTTCAGGTTCAGGCTCCACCGCGGTGGGGCGAAGGCGCGCTCGTTCTTCTTCCACAAAGCGAGACGCGGCGATGGTGGTGTCTTCGGTGTTGACTTCGAAGGCGGCCAGCGGGTCAGCCTCGACCCCGAACTCGTGCAAGCGTCGTGTCCGGCCCAAACGGCGGAGGTGCTCCATCATACGTCGCTCGCGGCTCGCTGATGCACGGAGCATGTGGGCGTCTCGCGTGCCTTCTGCCACGAGCATCACGACCTCTCCGTCGGCATGCCTTCCTGTCCGGCCCCGTCGCTGAATGGCTCGCACCGCGCTTGCCACCGGCTCGTAGAACACGACCAAATCGGCCGCAGGAATGTCAAGTCCCTCCTCGCCGACGGATGTAGCGATCAACACGTTGGCTTCACCACGTCGAAATGCGTCGATTTGAGCGACCTGTTCCTTTTGCGTCATGCCACGTCGTTCTCCCGTTTTGGATTGGCCCACAAAGGGAATCGGGGACAGGTGCTCGCTCAAGGACAAGCGTTCAACCAGGCGATCGACGGTGTCCCTGTACTCGGTGAACACGAGCGTCTTGGTGTCTGTTTTCTCCCGATGACGTGCTTCGAGCAGCCGTTCAACCGCGTGGGGCTTTGGATGAAGTTCAGCGGTGACGTCCAAACTGTCGCGAAGTTGGCGAACAGCGGGTCGGTCAAGCAGTCGGCCTGCCTTTTTCCGGTCATCGCCGCTCTTCGCCGCCTGGCGATCAAGGAAGGCCTTGGCGACCTCCATGCCCTGGCAGCGCAACAGATCGAGGAGAAGATGAAGCCGGCGAAGGTCCGACACCGACCGGGCGGCCTCGTACCCGCGTCGATCCCTTCGGGCGATGGACGCCGATGCTTTGCGCTGAGCGTTGTCGAGCATCGCTGCCGTGAGGTGCCCGGTGTCCGCCAGGTATCCTTGTCGCCGGAGGCGGTCGGCCACGGCACGCTCTTCCT
>QQSJ01000081.1 GCA_003602635.1 Candidatus Poseidoniales archaeon | reverse complement strand
CCGAGCGGTCAAAAGCGCCGGATTTAAGCTCCGGTCCCAAATGGGTTCGAGGGTTCAAATCCCTCCCCCTGTACCATGAAAAGGACCTCAAATCAGGCCCCATCCGCCGTCGACAGCAAGCACTTGACCGGTCACGTAAGGGGCTTCGAGGAAGAAGCGAACGGCTGCCGCCACGTCCTCTGGTTGACCCGAGCGTAGCAACGGCAAGCGAGCGACCGTGTCCTCGAAAGCGGCTTGTTCCCACTCCGCGGCAAGAATGGCTCCAGGCGCCACGGCATTGGCCCGCACATGAGGCGCAAGGTCGAGGGCCCAACCCAAGGTGCGTTGCCGCAGCGCGGCCTTGCTGGCCGAGTAGTCCCCAAGATGAGGCCACGCTTTGCCCCACGAGGTGTCAACCATCGAGACGATCGAGCCTTCCCCGCGCTCGAGCGCGTCCTGCAAGGCCTTGGTCAACTGCACGGGCGCCTCCACGTGGAGCATCCAGAGGTCGTGACGCGCACGCGCCATGTCCTCCGGCGCCCCTTCACCTTCGCTTGGAAAGAAGACTGAGGCGTTGTGCACCAGCCCACCGAGGCCATGTTCCACCACGGCAGGATCCTCGAGCACCGCCTCGGACAAGGAGCGCACACCTTCGGAGGTCCCGAGGTCGGCGGAAATTACGCGGCCCACCTCACGTTGGTGCCTGGCCGACAGGTCCGCGAGAAGCGCCTCGGCTTCCGCCCGTGAGGTGCGGACGTGCACCAGCGCGAACCAGCCCGCTTCGACGAGGGCTGCAACGGTGGCTGCGCCCAAACGTCGGCCACCTCCGGTGACGAGAACCGTCGTTGCGCCCATGCACCGAGGTGGACCCTGAGGACATGAACCCTCGTCCTTGGCTCAGGCGCCACGTGACGAAGCCTTTTGCCGACCGCCTCGTGCCCATCACCATGGCCGAAGGGAGGCGCTCGCTGACCATGGCCAAACCTGAGGCCAGCGAAAGGCCCCGGCTCCCCCCGTGGTTCCGCACCACTTTGCCCTCCGGGGACGCGATGGAGGCCTTCCGTGACACGAAAGCGTCGGTCAAGGACAACGCCCTGCACACCGTCTGCGAAGAAGCGCGATGCCCCAACATCCACGACTGCTGGTCCAGCGGTGACGCGACCTTCATGATCGCCGGCCAAGAATGCACCCGAGGCTGCCGTTTCTGTGCCGTTGGCACCATCAAGCGTGCACCGCCCTTGGACCCGGAAGAGCCGGGCCACCTCGCGCACGCGGTGGCTTCGATGCCCCTGCGCCACGCCGTCATCACCGTGGTCAACCGCGACGATTTGGCCGACAGCGGCGCATCCCACTACCGGGCCTGCCTTGACGCGGTCCACGAGCGCAGCCCAGAGGTGACCCTCGAACTGCTCTGCTCGGACCTCGCGGGCGACCATGATGCGCTGGCCAACCTGCTCGACGGCGCCCCGCTTCGGGTCTTCGCGCACAACGTCGAATGCGTGCCTCGTTTGGACAAGACCGTCCGCGACCACCGCGCTTCCTTCGACCAATCCTTGTCCATCCTTCGCGAGGCGCGTCGCCTGCGCCCAGACCTGCTGATCAAGACCTCGATCATGGTCGGCCTTGGCGAAACCGACGAGGAACTCGAAGCAGCCATGGCCCTCGTTCGCGAAGCAGGCGTGGACCTCATCACCCTCGGACAATACCTGGCGCCCTCCTCGAAACACCTGGCGGTGGACCGCTTCCCCGAACCGGAGCGCTACGAAGAGTGGGCCGACCACGCGATGGACCTCGGCTTCCTCGGCGTGGCCAGCGGCCCCTTGGTTCGCTCGTCGTTCAAGGCCGGGCTGCTCCTCAGGGCGTGCACGGAAGAGAACTGGAACGGAAGCATGCCGGGCGCCACGGTTCGCGTTCGACCCGGCGCCGCGGCGGACCGACACCCCCATAGGCGGACCTCAGGTGGTGAAGCCTGATGCCCGAACGCCTGACCGCGACCGAGGCGCCTTACACCATCGGCATCCCTCCGTTCCGACCCGGTGAAAAGGCGGACTTCGGCGAAGGATTCGTCGAGCAACCAGGCGACCTCAACAGGCCCGAAGTCACATGTTCTGCACCGGATACGGCCACCCACGCCGTGGGCCTCATCCGCGTCCTCGACGACGAGCACGTCGCCCACGGAGAGTGGGACCCGAACCTCGACGAGGAGACCCTGCTCAAGGGATTGGAGCACATGATGCGCCTGCGCATCTTCGACGACCGCATGATGAAGATGCAGCGCACCGGCCTGCTTTCCTTCTACATGCGTTCCTTTGGCGAAGAAGCGATCGCCATCGCCCAGACCATGGCCCTTGAGGAACAGGACTGGCTTTTCCCCTCCTACCGTCAACCGGGCGCCCAATTCGTGCGTGGCCGTGACATGGTGAGCATGATCTGCCACTGCATCGGCAACACCGAAGACAACGTTCGTGGACGCCAAATGCCGGTCCACTACACCTGGAAAGAAGGCCGCTTCATCTCCATCTCCTCGCCGGTCGGCACCCAATTCCCTCAGGCGGTCGGTGTCGCGATGGCCTCCGCCTACCGTGGACTCGACGAAGCCTGCATTTCCTGGCTTGGCGACGGCACGTCGGCTCAAGGCGACTTCCACTACGCGGTCAACTTCGCTTCGACGTTCAAGCCCCCCGTCATCCTCAACGTTGTCAACAACCAGTGGGCAATCTCAACCCACGCCAACTTGGCCACGGGCGGACGCACCTTCGCCGAGCGAGGCCTGGCCTACGACATCCCCTCCTTCCGCGTCGACGGAAACGACTTCCTCGCGCTGTACTCGGTCACCAAGTGGGCACGCGAGCGCGCCTCCGCAGGACTCGGCCCGACCTTCATCGAGGTCTACACCTACCGTGCAGGGGCACACTCGTCCTCCGACGACCCAATCGCCTACCGCCCGCAAGACGAATTCAAGCACTGGCCCGGTGGCGATCCAATTGAGCGCCTGAAGGGCCACCTCATCGGTCGAGGCATCTGGGACGAGGACAAGCACACTGAACTGACCGAGCGCATCGACGCCGAAGTGATGGCCGCCTACAAGGAAGCCTGCACCTTTGGCGACTTGGCCAACGGCCCTTACCCTCCTGCCTCGACGATCTTCACCGAGGTCTACGAAGA
>QQSJ01000080.1 GCA_003602635.1 Candidatus Poseidoniales archaeon | reverse complement strand
GGTACTCTGTTTGAGGACTGGACCACGCGAGGTCGCGCACCTTGTCACGGCCACCGCTGGCGTAAGCGTGAATGACGTCCGCCACGCGAACGTTGCCTTCTGAGGAGCGGGCAAGGATGGTCTTCGGCTTGAGCGTCTTGCCCGTGCCGTGGGGGTCGTAGACCGTCACAAGGGCGTTCTCAAGGAACCATTCCGCCTTGCCGCCTTCCGGACCGTCGTAGGTCATCTTTGGCCGCTTGGCGCCAAACATGCCACCACCGCCCTTCTTCGGCTTGGCCCCTGCTTTGCTCTTCGCCTTCGCCTTCGCGGGCTTCGAGGTGGACGAAGGCTTCTCGTCCGGCTCGTCGTCGCCGCCGTCGTCCTTGGAAGAATCGGATTCAGCAGGCTTGCCACCGTCCGTTGAGGCCGACAATTCTGCCCTGACCTCAGCCTCGATTTCTGCACGAAGGGCCTTCTCGTCCACGGCGGGTGCCTCTGCCCCGGCCTGTTCCAACCGATCCTCGTAATGGGCGGCGAGTTCGACCAACGCGGCTTCCATGGCCGCCTCAAGCTCCAGCAAGAGCACGCCATCGGCCATGCCGCGCCACTTCGTCCATTGATGGGTGGTGAAACTGTTGATGTCCGAACCGCATTTGGGGCAGAAGCTGCGTTCCGGTGGCGTCAACTGAGCCACGTCCTGCATGGCTTCAGCGTCTGCGCCTTCGTGGGCGCCAACGGCCACGGCATGGAGGTGGCGTCCGGCTTCGAACCCACGGTCCATGGCCGCCCTGAACGCTTCTCCGTCACGGTCGATGGTGCCCTTCTCGACCATGCTCATGGCCCGAGACGAACGTGAAACGGCTTCTGCTGCGGCCCGCACAGCCGACGATTGACCCCAGCCGCCCAGGGGGGCTTCGAGGGTCGTCACCTTGGCAGGAGCAGCCTCACCGTCCTCGTCCTCCGACGCTTCAGGAGGTGCTTCGGCCGGCGCGGCGATGCCAAGCAGGATGGGGTTGGCGCCTTCCTCGACCTTGGCGATGATGTCGAACTTTTCCGCCATGGAGAGGTCTTCGCGAAGCCGAACGACCTCCTTCAGTTGGTTGAGATCGTGCCCGGTGGAGGTGATGGGCCCCTGCACCGTCAGGTCGTGGCCGCAGGCCAAACAGTAGGCGGCTGAGGCGGAAACGACCGACTCACATGTGGGACAGAACACGCCGGCCATGACGAACCATGTCCCTCACGATTTATGAGCATCACGAAGCGGAACGCGCCTACACTCAGTAGTGCACTTCCAATCTTCGTGGGCGGGGGGCACCTTTCGCGAGCACGGCCATGGCCGCCACTTCCATCACGGCGCCTCGAAGCGTCGTCACGAAGGGGATGTTCAGTTCGACCGCGAGCCGGCGCATCATGTTCCCGTCACGAACGGCCCCACCGCTGACGGTTGGGATGTTGACGATGAACTGGACGCGCCCCTCGCGCATGATGTCCAAGGCGTCGGGGTGTTGTGGTTCTGCGATGCGGTACACGGTGGTCACGGGAAGGCCTGCCGCACGTATGCCGTCCGCCGTCCCTGGGGTGGCGTAGAGGTCGTAACCGAGGTCCATGAGGTCCCTCGCAAGGTCCACGATGGCCGCCTTGTCCTCGTCCCGCACGGTGAGGTACACGCCGCCGCCGTTGGCGACCGGCACCTCGGTGGCCAAGCGGGCCTTCAGGTAGGCCATGGCCGGGTCCTCGTCGGACCCGAACACCTCTCCTGTGCTCTTCATTTCGGGCCCCGGGGCAGGGTCGAGTCCACGGAGCTTGATGAACGGGAAGACGGGAGCCTTGACGCACACGTGACCCGTCACTCGGCGAGGGATCTCTTGGTCTGCAAGTGGAATCCCAATCGTGACGTTCGCGGCGATGCGGGCCAAGGGCAACCCCGAGGACTTCGCCACGAAGGGAACCGTCCGTGAGGAACGCGGGTTGACTTCGAGCACGTACAGAGTGTCGTCTTGGATGGCGAATTGGATGTTGTAACAGCCCACGATGCCAAGTCCAAGGCCAATCAAGCGGGTCTGCTCGTCGACCTGAGCGAGGATGTCGTCCGAAACGTTCTGCGTCGGAATGAAGCACGTCGAGTCGCCCGAGTGGATGCCGGCCTCCTCCAGATGCTCCATGACCGCTCCCACCAAGACTTCCTGGCCGTCGCAGGCCGCGTCCACGTCAAGTTCGGTGGCGTGCCCAAGGTATTCGTCCACCAGCAGCGGACGGTCCGGGGCGAAGAAGGCCTCGGCAAGGTAGGCGTCGAGTTGTGTTTGGTTGCTCAAAATCTCCATGCCACGCCCACCGAGGACGTAGGAAGGGCGGATCAACACCGGGAAACCGATGGTTTCCACGGCCTTTCGCACGTGTTCGGGCGTGGTGCCGGTGGCCCCACGAGGCATGCGGAGGCCGACGCGCGCCGCGAAGGCTTCGAACCGCTCGCGGTCGCTGGCTTCGTCGATGGCGTCGCAGCTGGTCCCAAGGATGCCGACGTCGGCACCGGAAGCAGCGAGCAGCGAGCGACGGGCTTCAAGCGGAAGCGCGAGGTTGATGGCGGTCTGACCGCCGAACTGAAGCAAAATCCCGTGCGCCTGCTCACGCAGGAGGACCTCCGCCACGTGTTCGAGGATGAGGGGTTCGAAGTAGAGCCGATCCGAGGTGTCGAAGTCGGTGGACACCGTTTCCGGGTTGTTGTTGATGAGCACCGCGTCCTTGCCTGCAGCACGAATCGCGTTGACGGCGTGAACGCAGCCGTAGTCAAACTCGATGCCTTGACCGATGCGAATGGGGCCTGAGCCAATGGCGACGACGCGCTCTTTGGTCCGCTCCTCAAGCGCAGGCAACAGGTCGATGCCCGCGCCGCCAAGCGGCTCGTAGGTGGAGTAGTAGTAGGGCGTGGCCGCGGCGAACTCCGCTGCACAAGAGTCGACCATGCGGTACACGGGATGGATGCGTAGGGCGTGACGGCGGGCCATCACGGCGGCTTCGTCCCGGCCACTGGCCAAGGAGGTGGGACCGGCGGCAGGGAACCCTGCCAGCGCGTCCGCGATGTGCGCGTCGGTGAAGCCGTGCGCCTTCCAGCGGCGGAGGTCCTCGGCGTTGAGCAGGTCGGGCGTCACGCCTTGCGCCGTGATCTCGGCTTCCATGTCCGCCAGGCGCTTGAAGCGGTGGAGGAACCACCGCGTCATCCGGGTCAATTCGTGAACGCGTTCGATGGACCACCCTCGACGGAAAGCTTCGAGCAACGCGCCCATGCGGCGGTCCGTCGCGACGGTAAGCCAATCGATCAGCGTGTGCTCGGGAAGGGGCTCCTCGGCCCGCTCAAGTTGGTCTTCACCGTCGGATTCGTCGGCGCGTGTCAGCGGCCGGGGATGCGCCGTGCCTTGTTCAAGGGAGGCCCACGCCTTGAGGAAGGCCTCCTCGAAGCAACGGCCGATGGCCATGACCTCGCCGGTGGACTTCATGCTGGTGCCGAGGGTTCGGTCGGCCGTCCTGAACTTGTCAAAGGGCCACCGTGGAATCTTCACAACGCAGTAGTCCAGGGTCGGTTCGAACGCGGCCGTGGTCCCTTCACCCGTGATGGGATTGGGAAGTTCGTCCAAGGTGTAACCGACCGCGATCTTCGCCGCCATGCGGGCGATCGGATAGCCGGTGGTCTTGGACGCGAGCGCCGAGGAACGGGAGACACGAGGGTTCACTTCGATGACGCGAACTTCGCCCGTGGCTTGGTTGAACGCGAACTGAACGTTGCAGCCGCCCTTGATGTTGAGCGCTCGAATGAGCCGCAGGGCGTGGTTGCGGAGGATCTGATGGTCCGCATCGCTGAAGGACTGCAGAGGAGCAACCACGACGGATTCACCCGTGTGCACGCCCATCGGGTCGATGTTCTCCATCGTGCACACGATGGTGGCGTTGTCCGCTTCGTCACGCATGACCTCGTACTCAAGTTCCTGCCACCCAAGGATGGATTCCTCGATGAGGACCTGATTGATGCGGGAATTGCGCAAACCAAGCGTGGCGATTTCAACCAATTCTCCGACGTCACGGGCCGTGCCTCCACCAAGTCCACCCAAGGTGAACGCAGGGCGAATCAGCAGCGGCCAACTCCCCAAAAAGTCCGCAGCGGCCAGCACTTCTTCCATCGTGTTGCAGGCCACAGAGGTGCAGATGGGAAGCCCAATCGAGGTGCACACCTCGTTGAACAAATCACGGTCTTCCGCCTTGTCGATGGCGTCAAGATCGCTGCCGATGAGTTCCACACCAAGGCGTTCCAGCGAGCCGTCGTGGGCCAATTCACTCGCGATGTTCAGGGCGGTTTGTCCGCCCATGCCCGCAAGAAGCGCGTCAGGGCGTTCGGCTTCGAGAATGTCACGAACGGTGTCTGGAAGCAACGGCTCGATGTACACGACGTCCGCCATTTCTGGGTCGTTCTGAATGGTGGCCGGGTTGGAGTTGACCAGGATCACCTTGTAGCCGTCCTCACGAAGCGCCCGCACGGCTTGCGAGCCTGAGAAATCGAATTCTGCGGCCTGACCGATCTTGATTGGACCGCTCCCGAGCACCATGATGGTCTCGAGGTCTTCACGACGTGGCATCAGGCCTCACCCCCTTGCAGGTGAGCGTCCACCATGCTGCGGAAACGCGTGAACAGCGGGGCTGCATCGTGTGGACCGGGGCAGGCCTCGGGGTGGAATTGCACGGTGAAGGCCGGCCGGCCGACCAGATCGAGCCCTTCGACGGTCCGGTCGTTGGCGTTGACGTACCGCACGACCACCTCGGCGTCGTGTTGCGGTGCTTCCTCAGGACTGCACGCGCCGCTTGGATGAGCGGCCAACATGCCGGCCTCGGGGTCGGCCACAGCGAAACCGTGGTTCTGCGACGTGATCCAGACGCGTCGTTCGACCAAATCCAACACCGGCTGATTTGCGCCACGGTGACCGTAGCGCATCTTGTAGGTCCGAAGACCGGAAGCGAGGCCCATCAGCTGGTGCCCCAAACAGATGCCCATCACGGGAAGCCCGTGTTGCACGGCCGCCGCGAGGGTCCGACGCGCATCGCTGGCCCGGCCCGGGTGAGCAGGGTCGCCAGGGCCATTGGAACAGAACAGCGCGTCGATGCGATGCGTGCTGAGGAGGTCTTCGAGCGTCGTTTCAGGTGGGCACCAGAGGACCTCGAAATGCAGGCAAAGGTGGCGCAAGATGTTGTTCTTCACGCCACAATCCAACGCCGCAAGGCGGGGCAGAGGGCGGCCAAGGTCATCCTTGGCCCCAGGGTTGAGGTGGACGATGTCACGGACGCTGACCTCCGCCACAAGGTCCTCGAGTTCTGGAGACGTCAACGCGTCAAGACGGGCTTGCAGCGCCACTTCTTCCGACGCCGGGCCGAACACGCACAGAACCGTTCCGAGTTCTCGCACGTGACGGGTGATGGCCCGGGTGTCGATGGCCTCGATGCCGGGGACGCCATGGTGACGCAGGAAAGCATCCACCGTACCGATGCTGTCTCGATGGTCGGGCTCCTCCATGGCATGGCGCACGACCACGCCCCGCGGCCACACGCGACCGGATTCAGAACGGCCAGCGTGTACGCCGTAGTTCCCGATGAGCGGGTAGGTGAAGGTCAGGACCTGCCCGGCGAAGGACGGATCGGTCAGGGACTCTTGGAAGCCCATCATGCCGGTAGTGAACACCAGTTCGCCTTCGCCGATGCCTTGCGCTCCGAACAAACGGCCGTGGTAACGCTGACCGTCAGCGGTCAACAACAGCCCCGGACCCTCGGCCCGGGGAGGTGCTTCACCATGCGCGAACACGTCGGCTGCATCGGGGAGTCGGGGCGGGTCCGATTTGTTCCCCGACATCATCGTTTGGCCCGACCGGACTTCAATAATGATTGGGGCCGAAAATCGCTCATGCGTTCGGCGGAATCACTCTTCTTCCGTGACGCTTTTTCCGCGAGCGCTTGGGTGAATGACGAGTTTGGGGGCGTCGAAGCGCCGGTCCAAACCGGCCCCCTCGGTCCATGCATCGAGGAACAAAGCGAGGGCTGCGACCTCGGAATGGGGCTGCTGGCCCACGGAAACGTTGTGGTGCGCCAAGGAAAAGGCCTCAGGCGGGACCTTGGCACCACCGACGACCACGGTGATCGGCCGATCACGGCGAATGTGTGGGATGGCTTCCCGGTGCGGCAGGCCATACATCGTCAGGTGCACGACGGTGCCGGGCTGGCCGTCGCCGGCGTCCTTGCGCGCGAACGTGCGAAGCCATCCCATTGGAGAAGCGAGGTACTCCAGATCCATGGCTTGCCCGAAGCGCGATTCGACCGACCGCACGTTCTCAAACATCTTCTCGTCTTCATCTCCTCCGAGCAGAAACCGGTCGGCGCCCATGGCGCGAGCCACCAGGGCCAGATGGGTGGTGATGCGAGGGTCACGCCCCTTTCGGTGCCCCAATCGGAGCACGTCAATTCGCTCACCCATGCCGTGCGGGTGGCCGTGCCCCTCATCAAGCGCTCGGCTCAATCGAGGTCGTCGAGTTCGAGGACCATCTCTGCGTCAGTTGAAGCCACGTCTGGAGCGGCCACAGCAAGGCTGCGCTGAACGTCCCCGGGGACGAAGCCAAAGGTGTCGCAAAAGGTGCGCAGCCACACCAGGAAATACGCCTCCATGATCAGGCGAGCCCCGTAGTAGGCACCTCCGAAGATGACCAACAAACGAACGCTTCGCCAGAGGCCTTCCTCCACGGTGAGCGCATCGGACAAGGCGCCTGTGGCCAGAGGTTCGAACACGTAGATGATCGCGAAGAACTGCATCGGTCCGGCCATCAGGCTTGGCGCCGCTCGACCGCGCTCGCTCCCGAGTTCGGAGAAAATGGCGGCCAAGAAACTCAGCAAGGCCACCACGATGGCGATGGTGTGGAAGGAGAAATTGAGGAGGATGGTGTCGTCGGATTCCGTGCTGGAATCGAGGTTGAAGAAAACGCTGATCCAGATGAAGAACCCGAGTCCTGCAAGGACCATGGCGCCGGATTTGGCCCGGTTGGACAGCATGGCGTTGAGGCCTTGGCCGCCGTCGGGCTCAAAGCGTACCATCAGCCGATCGGCAAGATCGATGTTCTCCTGATCGGGGAGAACCTGTGTGGCCCCTTCCGATGGAGCCTCGACTTCGACCATGGGAACGCTTCCCCCTGCCTCCTTATGAAGACTCTCGGGTTGGGGAGGGCGTGCCCTCCGACCTTCAGGGCGATGATGCGCGCCGAGACCGGTTGGCACGGGCCATCCGGCCGGACAACGACGGGTTGCCTCGCCTGATGGGAATCCTGAACGTGACCCCTGATTCCTTCCATGCCGGTTCACGCGTCAGCGGAGAAGCGGCCGTCAAGCGGGGGCTCGAGATGTTCGAATCCGGCGCCACGTGGGTCGACGTCGGAGGGGAATCCACGCGTCCCGGTGCGCAGCCCGTCTCCCTCGACGAAGAACTGGCGCGGGTCCTCCCGGTCATTCGCCAGCTCAAGGCAGCGCACCCTGAGGGATTGGTGTCGATCGACACCCGCCATGCAGCGGTGGCCAGCGCCGCCGTCCAGGCCGGCGCGGACATGATCAACGACGTCAGCGGTTTGCGCGACCCGGCGATGATGGACGTCGTCGTGAACACAGGCGCGGCCGTGTGCATCATGCACATGCAGGGCACACCTCAGACCATGCAGGACGACGTGAGGTACGACGCGGTGGTGCAGGACGTCCACACGGCGTTGGCCTCAACGGCGGGCGAACTGGTCGCCCGTGGGCACCCCTCGAACCTGGTGTGCCTTGACCCCGGCATTGGGTTTGGGAAGGAACACCATCACAACCTTGCGTTGCTCAACCAAGGCGACGGGTTGACCGAGGGAGGACGATGGGCCGTGCTGTGGGGCGTCTCTCGAAAATCGGTGGTCGGCCACCTTACCGGACGTTCCGAACCTGACGATCGGCTGTTCGGGACCTTGGGGTTGGCCGCGTTGGCCTGCTTGCGCGGCGTCGGCGTGCTCAGGGTCCACGACGTGGAGCCACACCGAGACCTGTTGGCCGCGCTCCGTCCGTTCGACCTCAAAGGGTGATCCAGCCGGCATACGCACCTGCAGCCACCCAAGCCCCGAGCATGGAGCCGAGGTTGGAGAGGGCCGTCACGAGCAGCACCCGGCCGGCTTTGTTCCGCCAAAAATCACCCACGCGTTCGAGTTTGAGGAATTGGGTCAGGTCTTCCGCACTGGGCTCGACCACGCGCAACTGCACATACCCAGCGAACCAACCGGCCGCCAGCGTTGGATTCAGCGACGTGATGGGAGAGGCGAGGGCTGCGGTCAGCACCGCAAAGGGATGCCCACGGGCAAGGAGGCAACCCAAGGCCGCCAGCACCGCGTTGGCCGCCGTCCAAATGGTGAACAATTCGATGAGGGCCTCGGTGGAGCCGTTCATCACGTTCCAACCAACGAGTCCGAACACCAGCAGCGGGAGGACCCATGGCAGCGCCCGCCGGGCCGTGGAGGGTTCGGGAAGCGTGTCAAGCGGAGACAAATCGACCGCTGGGGCATCGGTCTTCTCGAGGTGGTCGGCGATGCCCTTGAGGTGGCCGGCACCGACGACGACCAACGTTCGGCCCTGCCCTTCGAGGCGCCGCACCTTTTCCGCGATGTAGGCGTCTCGCTCGTCGATGAGCACCGCACCGGCGCCAGGTGAAATGGTGCGAAGGTCTTCCATCAGGTCGCTCAGGAGGTCCCCGTCACCGAGCAACGCGTCCAGATCAAAGGCTTCGTCTTCCTCGTCGTCCTCCTCAAGCAGGGCCCAAAGAAGGCGGACACGCTCTCGGAAACGCATGCGCTTCCACGCCCTTCGGAGCGTGGTCTGGATGTCGCGGTCCACGAGTTCAACCCGGAGGTCGCGTGCTTCGGCACACTCCACCGCGGCCAGAAGTTCAGCCCCGGGTTGTTGCCCTTCGTCAAGGCCCATCTTGCGCTGTTCAGCCGCCAACAGGGCTTGCAAAAGCACCAGCGGAGCCTTGCCTTCTTTCATCACGCGCCGCAGACCTTCGCGGTCCAAGCGACGATCGGCGCGAAGAGCCTCATGCCGGGTGGCGCACAATTCGACGGCCACCACGTCGGGTGCGAAGGTGTCGATGTGATGCTGCACGGCCTCAACGCTCGACGTCGCCACGTGCGCCGTGCCGAGCAACCTGAGGTGGTCGGAGACGTCGATGAACGGTGCTTCACTCATCGCCCTCACCGCCCAAGAGGTCGCGAAGGACGACGGTCATCGCCGCAATGGCGTCCTCGGGCTCCACCGTATCTTGCTCGACCAAACCGCTGAAGCGAACTTGGCCTCCGGCGAGCGAACGGTGCCCGCCCGCCTGGCCCTCGGGGAAACGCGCGGCCAAGGCTCGACCAAGATGGAGGTCGGGATTCCGCGTCCGTGCGGAGAGGATGACGCGACCCTGCCGTGGGCCGTACACAACGACCGTTTCCACGCCTTCGGTGGCCAGCAAGAAATCGGCCACCTGCGCCAAAGCGTCGCGGTTGGGCAGGTGGAGCAGCGGAGCGAGCAGCACCCCGCCCTCAAGCTCCATCGAGGCAAGGGCTTCCGCGAACGCCGCCAGCGCATCACGCGAGCGAGGGGGGGCCTCGATTTGCCGCAGAAGGTCGTGGTCCACCCACGCGTTGAGCCACGACAACGCGCGAAGGTCCGACGGGCTGACGCCCCTGGAAAAACCGAGGGTGTCCGTCCGAATGCCGAAAGCCAAGGCCGTGGCCAACACGGCGTCCATCTCCGCATCCAGCGCGGTCATGAGGCTGGCCACAAGGGAGGACGTCGCTGAAAATTCAGGATGCACGATGGCGACGTCGGCCGCCGGCAGGTCGCCCACCGCATGGTGGTCGAGAATGACGTTTGGAACGTGATCGACGGGCAAGACGTTGTTCGCCCCGGGCTGATGGAAATCCACGGCCACCACCGCGTCCGCTGCAGCGAGCACGTCGGCGATTTCCCATCCCATGATCAAGCGCGTGACCTCGATGCCCAGCAACTGAACCATGGCCCGGTTTTGGTGGTGCTCGATCAAACCGCCATGGTAGATGCGGCCGACCAACCCACGGCGTTCGACCAAACGCTGGACGGCCAAAGCGGAAGCCAAGGCGTCAGGATCGGGATTGTCGTGGCAGAAAATGGCGACGTTCGAGCCTTCGTCCAGCCCCGCGAAATGGGCGTCGAGGACCGAAGCACCGGTGTGGCGCTCCTGCGCTCGGACCCGGTCTTTTGCGGCGGAGAGCAGGAGGTCTTGAGGACGCAGCGGATCGGCCACGTCGCCTTCACCCTCTGGCTCTGGCCCAACAACGGGGACGGAGGGCCAACGGGCGTTCAGCGCGGCCACAAGATGGGCATCGGCGACGGGAGCCGGGTCCAACACGACGATCAGGCTTGGATGCCGGGTCGGCGTTGGCACCTCGTCCACGGGCATGGGATGAGGAAGGGCAACGACGTCACAGCCGTCCAGGAGGTCGTTCGCCTCAAGGCTGGAGGCGAGGGTCACCACGCAGGTCGGACGGGAACGCATGCACCATGCTGCAAGCCGAGCAAGAGGGTCTCCCACCCCAATGAGGAGGTACATCGCAGCACCTCAAAGGTGAATCTCAGAACGAAACAGCGACGTTCTCGCGCTCGATGCCGACGACCTCGAACAGGACCCGCTCTTCGCACGACTTGACGGCCGCGACGATGTTCGTCGGGATGGTCTCAATGGCCGTGTTGAAGCTCGTGGCGCTCGCGTTGTAGAATTCACGGCGGTCGGCGATTTGGTTTTCCAGCGCCGTGATTTGGTTTTGCAGGTTCAGGAAGTTGGAGTCGGCCTTGAGGTCCGGGTACTGCTCTGCGACCATGTTGATGCGGGGCATCAGGCCGGCGAGCATGCCTTCCGCAGCGGCCACGCCAGCGACGTCACCTTGCGCCAAGGCGCCGGCTGCGGTTTGGCGGGCTCGAGCGAACTGTTCGAAAATTTCACGCTCGTGCGTGGCGTAGCCCTTCACGGTGCTCACCAGGTTGGGGATCATGTCGTAGCGCTGCTTCAGCAACACGTCGATGTTGGCCCAAGATTGTTCGACGTTCTTCTCAAGGCGGACCAAACGGTTCCACGTTGAGACGAACCAAATCAGCAAAACGACGGCAACAATGCCACCAATGATGAGTTCCATCATGCCTTTGGGTCGCGACCCTGCCTTATCAAACGATTGACGGAGAAGTTACACACGTCGAATGAGGTCCAAGGCATAACGGAAGGAAATGATGCACAGGAGTCCAAAGAAGAGCCTGAGAATGACCACGTCGGGTACGCGCAGCCCCAAGCGGGCACCAAGCACGGCACCGAGCAACGCGCTGGCGGGGAGAAGCCCCAGCACCCACACCTCCGGCCAAGAGCCATCGTGCAGACCAGCATGAACCACGATGGCGACCGGCACCACGAGCATCATCATACCGAGGCTGGTGCCGATGGCACGACGGGAGGCAAGGCCCCCGAATTGGTTGAGGATCGGGATGTAGATGGCCCCTGCCCCGATGGCCAGCACCGCGCTGGCACCGCCGCCAAACCCGGCTCCAGCGCGCAAGGCCACAGGCCGGAGTTCCCCGCCGTCCTTCTCGTTCACGCCGTGGCGCAAGCGACGGGCGACTTTGACGCAGGCCCACACCAAGAGCGCGAGAGCGAGCGCCTTGAACACAGGATCTAGGGCGTCTCCAAGCCAATGAACGACGACCGCACCCCCCGCGGCACCGAGCATGGCCACAGGCGCCAACCGTCGCACCGTGGGAACGTCGATGAGCCCCTCACGGTGGTGAACGGCCCCAGACCCAAAGGACACCGCCAGCGTCAGCAGCAGGGAGGTCACCAAGGTCGCGGTGTTCAGCGGCCAACCGGCCAGATAGTGCAAGATCGGTACGAACAACAGCCCTCCGCCCAAACCGAGCGGTGCGAACATGAACGCCGTCAGGAGAACGGCGAGGAGCACCACAAGGAGGGCGTCCACGAGCCCACCTACATGGCCTCGATGACCATGGCGATGCCTTGGCCACCGCCAATGCAGGCCGTGGCGACACCGTAGCGGCCTCCGCTGCGACGAAGTTCGTGCGCCAAGGTCAGCACCAAACGGGTGCCTGTTGCGGCGAGGGGGTGGCCAAGTCCAACGGCCCCGCCGTTGACGTTCACCTTCTCGACGTCGAGGCCGAGGTCCTTGATGCAGGCCACGGCTTGCCCCGCGAAGGCCTCGTTGATTTCCCAACGGTCGATGTCGTCGACGGTCAGGCCAGCCTTTTCGAGCGCTTTGCGGCTGGAGGGAACAGGCCCGTAGGCCATGATGGCAGGCTCGAGCCCGACGATGCCCCAACTCACGATGCGTGCGAGGGGAGCATCGCCGTCCGACTCGGCCCGAGAAGCCGACTTGATGACGACGGCAGCGGCTCCATCGACCACGCCAGAGGCGTTGCCGGCGGTCACCAAGGACTCGGGACCGAAGGCTGGACGAAGCCCAGCCAGCGAATCTGCGGTGGTGCCACGCACCACGTGGTCTTCGTCCGCGTGGGTGACGACCACGTCACCACGTCGCGAAGAAATGGTTACGGGAACGATCTCTTGCTCGAACACACCCCCGTCGATGGAGGCCTCCGTCCGGCCGTGAGAGAGGGCTGCAAAGGCGTCAACCTCGTCGCGGGTCACGCCCTTGCGCTTGCAGAGTTCGTCGGAGGTTTGGGCCATGAACAAGCCACAGGTCATGTCCTGCAGGTTGGTCATCATGTAATCCTCCACAGGAGGAGAGCGCCCCAGGCTCCAGCCATCGCGGGCGCCACGGAGCACGTGGGGGGCTTGAGAAAGATTCTCCATGCCACCGGAAACGACCACTTCCGCTTCCTCGAGCATGATCATTTGGGCGCCGGTCACGATGGATTGGACGCCCGAGCCACAGATCCGCGAGAGGGTCAGCATGGGAACTTCTTGAGGCAGCCCGGCCTTGAGGCCGGCATGCCGAGCTCCGTAGATGGATTGAGCACACGTCTGAAGCGCGTAACCCATGACGACGTGGTCGACGTCCTCCGCCGAGGTGCCACTCTTTTCGAGGGCCCCACGGATGGCCGTGGCCCCGAGGTCTTGTGCGCTCACGGACTTGAGACGGCCGCCAGGCGCCCCATCACCACGCTTTCCACCGACCCATTCGCAGAACGGGGTACGGGCTCCACCGACAATGACAACGTCTTCGACCATGATGCCCCGGTCTCGCAGACCGCTCAAGAACCCTCGCCCAAGCGGTACACGAACTCAATCTCCGGAGGCTCCTGTTCCGAGCCTGGGGTAAACCAGACGTGGTGCAGAAGCGTGCCACCTTCCAAGGCGTGCCTCCAGACCGGCCCTTCGTCGGGCAGTGGTCCAGCCCTGAGGCTGCGTGCGCCTTCTTCGACCCGAACCACTTGGACGAAGCCATCAACGGACTGCAGATCAACCAACAGTTCCCCCGACGCATCGCGACGGTACGTGCATCGGTCTTCATGCACCAAGCGACCGCCCGAAGCAAAAACACGCTCATGCAGCGCGATGGCGTGCACATCATCGACGAGCAGGGTTGCATCGTCGTCACCTCGAAGCACCTCAACGTGCATCGTACCCGTCATGTCCGTTTGCCCGGTGTGATGCCACGCACCTTTCCCAGTAAGCCCGGTGTCCCCTGCGGCCACCAACCACCGTAGGACGTCGTCGGCCTTCCTCAAGGGCATGGACGGCGGCCGTGCATCCCAGATGGCCCACGTGCCAACGGCCGAAGCCACCACGCGCTCGCCGACGCAAACCTCGCCGGCCAGATGAGCCACATGCCGACCCCGTCGAACCACACGTCCGGTCGCCACGAGCCGTTCGCCAAGCCGGGCTGCGTCGAGAAAACTGGTCGTCAATTGGGTGGTGGCGCACCACGATGACGTGGGGAGGGTCGAGACCAACGCACCACCCAAAGCCGCGTCAAGGAGCACCGTCATCAGGCCGCCGTGAGCAGCTCCACCCTTGTTGAGGTGGTCTGCGGTCACGGTGACCTCCAAGCAAGCATGACCCGGAGACCACGCCGTGCGTTCGATCCCAAGGGCCAGGGCCATGCCCGTCGGTTCCGGTGGCGCGGAAAGCGTCATGCGGGCACCACTCCAACGACCTTGACCAAGATCCGCTTCGGGCGCCGACCGTCAAATTCCGCATAGTGAATCTGTTCCCACGTTCCGAGGTGAAGGCGCCCGTCACGGACCGGCATCGTCACTTGTTGGCCAAGCAATTGCCGCTTCAGGTGCGCGTCCCCGTTGTCTTCGCCCGTGCGGTGATGCAGGTATTCAGGTCCGTCACGGCCGTCAGGACCGCCAAAGGGAGCCACCCGCTCAAGCCAATCCATCAAATCTTGATGAAGGCCGTATTCGAGGTCGTTGACGTAGATGGAGGCCGTGATGTGCATCGGATTGACCAGCACGAGGCCGTCCACGATGCCGCTTTCGCGCACGATGCGTTCGACTTCTGGCGTGAGGCAGAGGATCTCCCGACGTTCGTTCGTTCGGACGGTCAATTCTTCGACGTACGTGGCAGCGGTACCGGTCACAAGCGTGCCCATGCCTTTGGCGTGTGGCGACGCTGCATAGGCGTGATGCTCACTGGGACGTGCTCGGGAAGAGCGAGGAATCGTCCAACCCGTTGTTGGAGACCATCAATGGAATGGCCACCATCAGGCCGCAGAAGCCCGAACCGAGCACCGACATGATGACCGTGGCCCCCATGCCGAAGCCCGAGTCGCTGAATTCTGGGTACATGAAGGCCAAGACGAGCCCCAGCAGAAAACTGGCCATGATCATGGCAAGGCCGAGATGCACGCCCCGGCGTTGGTATTGCATCGTCCAAATGCCGCCGAGCAAGGTGCCGGCTGAGGTCACCAAGCCAATCAGGCCGGTGAGCATCATGTATTGGCCGAAACCTGCAGGGTCAAACCCGAGCGCATCGGGGTCTTGGCTGGCCACCTCCCCAAGAAGCGCTTCGAAAAAGGACCCGCCAAGCAAACTGGCCAAAGCGCCGAGAAGGCCAAAGGAAGCGTAGATGATGATGAGGATGCCCATCACCTTTGCAGCCCCACTTGGGGGTTGGACGAAGATCATCTGACCCTGAGCCCCGTAAGGGCTGATGTTGTTCACCACCGTGTGATGAACGTCACCTGAAATCGCGGAATCGGTCAAATTCACGCCACTTGGAACCGGGTTCCCAGAAAGGTCGGGTGCAGCGTTCTCATCGGACCACTTCGGGGGTTCCATGGGGCCGTGTGGGCGCTGAGCGCCATGAAGGTTGTCAACCGAGGCTTCAAGCGGAGGGGGCTTGTGAAGGAGATTGGGGAGCGTCATGCAGGTCTTGTTGGTCTACAAGAAGACCCACGAACCCGTGCATGACGAAGCGCTTGGCCACCTCCAGACGGTCTTGGAGAGCCACGGTGAGGCCCTCAAGGTGACCTTGAGGCCCCGCGAACTGGTCAAGCAATCCGACTTCCTTGGACGGGACCTTGTCATCGTCCTAGGCGGAGACGGCACCCTGACCAGCATCTCACACAACATCGACGACGCGACCTTGGTCATGGGAGTCAACTCGCACCCCCGTGCCGGAGACCCCGAAGGCAGCGTTGGCTTCTACATGGACAGCGACGTGGACACCTTTGCAGGAGACCTTGAAGCGGTCGTGGCAGGAAGCGCGATCGTCAACCGACTCCCTCGCTTGCAAGCCGTCATCGAGACGACCTCAGGAAACCGATTCACCACGGATCCGGCCCTCAACGACCTGCTCATCGCCAACACCCACCAGTACGCTCCAAGCAAATACCGCATGACACGTGGCGAGCAAGACACCTTCCAAACCTCAAGCGGACTCTTGTTTTCCACCTGGTTTGGCCAGCATGCATGGTTGACCCATGCTGCCCCGATGGACGCATTCACCGCATGCAAGGCGGAAGCAACGGCCGAACAAGCCGGAGACCATTGTTTCGTGCTGGCCCGCGACCTGCCCACGGCCCAACGTCAAAAGGCGCCCTGGGCCCACATGGCGTGGACGGGAGAAAGCACCGTGCTGGTCAGCGACATGCACCGTGGCTACGTGGTGCCCGACGGTTGGGACGAGGTTCACTTCAACCGAGGTGCGACGATCACCGTGGATGCACGAGGACCACCGCTCAACCTGCTGACCTTCCGGCATACGATGCTCGAGAAAGTGGCCGCCCTTGGCTGAACCCGGGCGGCCCTTCGGGCCGTTCAAAAGGCCAAAAAAAAACCCACACCGCGCCAAACGCGCGATGCGGGAAAGTGTGGAGACGGGGAGGCCGAAGCCTCCCCGCCCCCGGTTTCTTAGGAGGTGATCCATCTGC
>QQSJ01000008.1 GCA_003602635.1 Candidatus Poseidoniales archaeon | reverse complement strand
GTGCCCAACACGGCCTCGAGGCCATCGGCCAACCCGTCGCCGTCTCGATCGCTGACGTCGGCGGCCACCAGACGGTACGTCATCGACATGCCGTCCTCTGAGGCGACTTGCGACCATCGTCCAATGAACCGCAGGGTGGTGTCGGCGTGAAGCTCGTCCAAGGCGATGCTTGAGGCCAAGGGTTCAATCCCAACAGAGCGATCGCCACCGGCTTCATGCAGGCGGTAGCCGCCGTTGTCATCGGCCTTCAGCACACCGCTGAGGGCCACCTTCATGTCACGGCTGTAACTCCATTGCTGAGCCCCGTCGTCCCACAGCAGTTGAACAGGATCCGGAGCATCGCCGTCGACGGACATTTCGTGGACCATGAGCCGGGCCCGCATGGCGGCTCCGTCCCATGCCACGCTGACGTTGGCGACGATGGCCTGTCCGGCTTCGATCCAATCCGAGCGAGGTCCGGGAACGGTTCCGGTCACGGTGCGCCAGCCAGGGCGGTACGACGCCGAGTCGGCGAAGGATGTGCTGGAGTCCTCCACGCCAGGAGCAATCGCGTAACGGGCGTAGACACGAACGGTGTAGCGTTGTCCGCTTTCGATAAGGTCGGTCGGGGCGACCTCGAGCATGCCCAACAGGTCCGCCATTTGGGTGGGGACGATGAGGTCAAGGTCGTCTGAAGTGCTGGCGTCAAGGCACCATGTGCCTTTGGAGTTGGACCACACCAGCCGACCTGCGGCCGTGGTAGTTTGGTTCACCAGCGATTGTGCTGCTTCCTCGTCGCCTTCGCCGGGGATGAAGCAGACCTTGGTTCCGTCATGGGTCAGGAACAGGTCACCGTCCTCGTCGATCAGTTCACCAGAGAGACGAACGATGGAGCCGCTGCGGTACGACCACGATCCGGGGTCGTCCCAATCGAGCGTGTCAACCGCGGGCGTGTGGCTGTCGTCGACGCGCACCTCAGGGCCGGTCACGTGGAAGGCCCACACAAGGTCGGAGGCGTCGTACTGCAAGAGTCCGTCAGCCTGGATGCGAGCGCCGTTCTCAATCCAACGCCCGGGGGCGGACGTGATGATGAGTTTCATGTGATGCTCAGCGTTGCTGTAGGTCGGGTGATCGTTGAGCATCGCCGAGGTCCAACTGGCGTCGGGCGGCACCGCCTCGCCGATGTACCCGGTCAGTCGGAGCACCTGGTTGCTGTAGTTCACAGGGTCCGCTGCAACGTCAGCGAGGGAGGTCATCACGACGTCGGGGAGATCGGATTGCTTCCAACTGACCGCCCCTGAACCCAGAGCCTGCATGTAGATGCGTCCGTCCCATTCGATGACGTCGGCCGTGGCCGTGACCTTCGTGCCGACCGGTGGGAGGTCCGTTGCACGGTACCAGCGCAGTTCAACGACGCCTGTGTCGTCTTCGATGATGAGATCGACGCGGTTTTCGCCCGTGCCGTATGGATCTTTCATCCATGTGGTCAGGGTTCCTTCGACGCGAACGACCTCGTTGGTGTGTTCAATGAGGTCACCGATGCCGACGACGTCGGGTTCCCGCATCACGGCGTAGGCGTTCATGCCGGCCACGAGCAGAATAGCGACGCCAAACATCGCCCACAAACGCTGACCCATGACGAGGTCGGGTGTCATGCTGGGTTCCACCATGCCCATCCGTCGGGCCGACGGCGGATGAGCGTTCCTCCCCAAACGCGTGGAGGCAGGTGGGGGGTTGATGAGCACTGGCGACACGGAAGAACCGATGACGGGGCCTCCCGACCGGGTCATCCGCGACGAAGTTCACCGGGACGTCCTCGTTCCGGCCGCGCATGCCTCCATCCTCGACACGAGGGAATTCCAGCGCCTTCGCTACGTCAAGCAACTGGCCACCTGTGAATTCGTCTTTCCAAGCGCGACCCACAACCGGTTCGCGCATTCCCTTGGCGCCTACCATCTCGCCGGTCGCTTGCTCGATGCCCTCGACGAGGCGCACCCCGGGCGCATCGATGCAGACGACGCTGAACTCGTTCAATTGGCCGCGTTGCTCCACGACATCGGGCACCCTCCCTTCTCGCACTTGCTGGAGACACCCGAAGTCTTCGCAACCTTCCGTCATCACGAATCGTGGGGGCGTGAGATGCTGACTTCAGACACCACTGAAGTGGGTGTTGCGGTGCGGAACGTCCTCGGAACCGCGCGTTTCGAACGCCTGCTGGCGCTTCTCGATGGCGAGGAAGACCACGATGGCGTCCCCATTCCAAAGGTGCTCAAGGAAATCGTGTCCAGCCAACTCGACGTGGACCGCATGGACTACCTGGTCAGGGACCAAGCCAACACCGGCGCCCAAATCGGTGGCTTCGACATCGATCGCGTGATGCGAGCGCTGCGGATCGCGCCGGAGGGGGGCCTGCACGTCAAGAGCTGGGGATTGCCAGCCATCGAAGCCTACCTCGTCACGCGCTACCACATGTACCTCCAAGTCTACTTCCACAAGGTGAACATGCTCACCCAAACCTACCTTGTGCGGATGCTTTCACGTGCTCGAGCGTTGGCCCAACAAGGAGAGCTGACCTTGTCCGCGGCCTTGACCTCCATGCTGCTTGACACGGAGTTGGATGCGTCCACGTACGCCTCTCTTCACGACGCGCATGTCCTCGTCGAACTTCCGGCTTGGGCCGAGCACGATGATGCGGCCTTGGCGGCCGACGCCAACCGCCTTCTGTCCAGGAGGGACTACCACAAATCGCTGCGCATCCGAGACCTCACCCGGGACAACGTTGACACCGTGAAGGAGGAATTGTCCACGCTCCTCCAAGATTCTGGTGCAGACCCTTCGCAGGACTTGATCGTGGCCGCGGTTCGCAAGCGTGGCTACCTCCCATACATGCAGGGGATCCTGCTGGAAGATGGGCGCGACGTGGCGGAACACTCTCCCATCGTCCGGGCATTGAGCGAAGCAGCGGACCGGGTTTTGGTGTTCGTTCCTGAAGACGTACGTGATGCTGCCGAGGCGCTGGTTCGAGAGCGCATCAAGCCGCAGCAGGCTTCTTTGGACCGCTTCATGTGAGGCGACATCCTCATGGCTCTCCCCTCTTACGAAGGGTTGGACCTGTAGCTCAGACGGGTGGAGCACCCGGCTCATAACCGGGAGGTCAGGGGTTCGATGCCCTTCGGGTCCATTCCCCCGCAGTAAGACGACATGGTTATGAGGGTCCGAATGGACGGACGGGTGTAGGTGTCCGCATGAAGTCCTTCAGTCGTGTCGCGTTCCTCGTTGGCCTGTACCTGTGTTCGTTGCTCATCGTCGCGGCTCCAGCCGAGGCGCAGATCCCAGCGGCTGCGGTCTCAATGAACTGTTCTCCTGGTGAGGTCCGCGTCGAAGTGAAGCCCGGTTCCTCCTACTCCGGGTACACCACCTGCACGGTGACCAACCCGACCACTTACATCGAGAAGGTGAACATCCAGGTCACCTCCGACGGCCTTGCCGTCGCCCACGCGGGTGACGTCTACGTCGGTGCCGGCCAAGACGTCGACTTCCAGGTCGTCGTCCGGGCCGACCCATACATGGCCATGCAAAGCCGCCAACTTTCGGTGACCGGTACGGTGACCGAAATCAACAGCGTGCCTCCCGTGAACGTGGCCAGCTCCCAAACCAACGTGATGGTCAACATCATGCAGTTCTCCTTGGTTCAGGTCGAAGCCGTCGAACCCTTCGTGCAACTCATGCCGAAGACCGACAAGCCGTTCGAGTTCAAGGTCTACAACCTGGGCAACCAGATTGACTTCATGCGCATCGGCATCACCGACGACTCCCGTGAGAAGTTGGAAGAGGACGGCTTCACCGTCAACCTGCCCGCCGTCAAGTCCCAGATCGAGAACAACCCCGCTGGCCAGAAGGTCCGCGTCCTCGTGCGCACCCCCAAGGACTGGGGCTGGACCGACCACTACTACACCATGAACTTCTACGCTGAGTCGGAGTTCTCCTGCAAGAACGGCGGTTGCGAGCGCGAGTCTCAGATGATCACCATCTACGTTCGCGGTGTGTACCTCCCCGGCTTCGAAGTCGTTCCAACCCTCTCCATGGTCGCCTTGGCCGCAGCCATGGCCGGCAGAAGTCTGATTCGGACCGAAGAAGAGGAAGGCGTTCCTGTGCTCAGGGAAGCCGCTCCGGGTCTCTGACGCACGTGCTGCAACCGCGTCCGTGTGACGCATGTCTGCCGTCGCCTTCATATGCCCACGAGCGTGAGGTAAGAAGCGAGGTTATCTCATGAGTGGACTTCTCGACAAAGCCAACACGGCCGCCCAACAAGCCAGCGAAGACGAGGTCGCTGCCGCCGCAACACCAGCCCCGGTCAAGGCCGAGGCTCCGACACCAACACCTGCCGCAGCAAAGGCTGCGGTCGCCGGCTCCGACGAGGGCTTGCCTCTCCCTGCCATCCTCTCTTCCGTCGGTGGAATCGGCCTCTTTGTGGGCCTGCTCCTGAGCCTCCAAGGTGGATTCATCCCCTTCTTTGTCACTGGGGCTGTGCTCCTCGTCGCGGTCGGAGCCATCGTGCTTGCCGATCAAATCCAGGGCAAGGACCTGAACGTCATCAAGACCGGAGGAGCCGTGGTCTTGGCCGTGCTCATCGCCATCGTGCCCTACACCGCCGGCGTGGTCGCTCCAGACGGCGAGGCCTTGGTCATCTCCGAAGTGTCGCTTGACGAGGCCAACGACCGACTTGAATTCAAGGTCCGCGGAAGTTTTGACGCAACCACGGTGACGATCACCACCGCACCAAATTGCGACGGTACCGCAGGCGACACGGGTGAAGTGGTCTGGGAAGAAACCCTCTCCCTGGACCGCGACTTCGTTCGCGTTCAGCCCATGCTTTCGGATTTCTTCTGCGGCAACGCCTACGACGAAGTCAACAACGTCATCCGCACCTACACGGTGACTGCGACCGACGGTGCCGACATGTCCGCTTCCTTCGAACTGGACGCCAGCCAGATGACGCGCACGCCACTGGAATCGGGCGTTCGCATCGCGCCGGTGTTTGAAACCACCAACAACGCCCAACAACAGACCACGACGACGACCTTCGAAGGCATCACCATCGAGGTCATGGCCGGTTTGCTGCCCAGCAGCCACGGTCACCTGGACGGTGCAGATCACTCGCCATCCGGTGACTTGCGCACCGTGCAGGGCGATTACACCATCACGGTGAACGTCAAGAAGGGCAGTTCGACGGTCTGGACGCATCCTCTGATCACCGTGGACGGGCTTGATGCCTCCTGGTCGTCCAGCGTCAACGGCGCCCGAAGCGGAGACATGAACGGGTGGTTGGCCCTTAGCGGCACGACCGAGGAAAACTTCCGCGAATACGTGTCTGCTTCGGCCCTCGACTACGAGAACGGAAAGTACACCTTCGAAGTGGTCCTTGACGTTGGGACCAGCAGCGGTGGCACGGTCATCACCCACAACGACGTGTGCTGGGACCTCGACTTCGAGAACGGCGACGAGTACAACTCAAACTGGGAAGCACCCACCTGCTGATCAGGTTCAGGCTTCGTCCCAGGGGGCAGGTTCGCTGGCTTCAGTGGTCGAGTCCTCTTCAGCGTCGTCCTCTTGGTCCACTTCCGCCGCATCAGTCTCCGTTTCCTCCATGGTTTCCTCGGCTTCTGACGTCCCTTCTTCGACCGCTTCTGGGTAGGCCTTGTCGTCCTCCTCGTCCTCATGTTCCTCTTCGGTGGAACGGGCAGCGGCGACGCGGGCGATCCCAGCGACACCGAGCAGGAAGACCACCAACGCGATGATGATCGTCATCAGCGGCGTTTCCTCCACTTCTTCGGCGTACGTCCAGGACACTTCGGCTCCCGTCACGCCGGTGTCGCTGGTCACCAAATTCTCGACCGGTGCGAGCGGGGTTCCGCTCAGGTCAATGACGCCACAGGCGAGCACGTGCGCTCCGTCGGTGGACATGCGCCACGTGAGGGGGATGTCCATCTCTGCGTTGGCAGCAAGGCCGCCGTAGGTCGAGAGCTGGATGTAACTCGGCGAGGTGTCCGCCGCTTCGCCGTCCACGGTGCACTCCAACACGGGCGATGCAGCGTCGGCCAAGCCGCTGTTGCGAACGGTCAACATCACGCCGAGGCTCTTGTTGACCGTGGCCGTTCGTTCCTCCACTTCGATGCCGACGACCTCGATCATCGGCAATTCCAGGTTGACCGTGGTGGTCGGCGCCCACACCGCGGGGACGGTCGTGGCGAAGGTACCCCATCCTGTGGTGGCGGTGACGGTGAAGGTGCCTTCCTCTTTGCCGTACACTCCGTCACCGGTCAACCACTCAACGATGCGCGTCATCTCGCTCGAACCGAGATCAACGCCCACCTCATCGCCCATGGTCTCGGCAAAGGCGTTGGGGGATTTGCTGCCCTTGTAGCCAAGGTCGCTTCCGCTGACCAAGGCACCGGGCATGTTGGTGGTGACGGTGCGTCCGCTCAAACGGCGGATCCATGCGTCGGTCCAGCCTCCTGTGCCGCTGCTGTCTTCGTACACCAAGGTCGCGTCGTCCACTGCGACCACGTCCTCGTCCGTGCGGCTTCCGACGATCAGCGAACTTCGCACGCTCAAGGAGGCACCGGCTTCGGCGATGATCGGCGCGCTTCCTTCCATGGTGGAACGATCGATGGAGCAGGTGCCTGAGCACCGGATGTCCGCTCCGCGGACCAGTGCGTCGGCGATCAACAGGGTGCCCTGCGCATCGATGCTAAACGCGGCAGAGCCCCACGTCAGCACGAGGCTCGTGCCTTCGAGTTCCCAAGCCTCGTGGCGTTCGAGCTGGGCCGAGGAATCCACCACTTCCACGGCCATTGGGCCGAAGGGGAAGGGGTGGTTGTGGGTGACGTCGAGGGTCAACGTTTCCATGCCGTCACCAAGGTCCACCTGCAGGCTGACCTCGTCTCCGGTCGGGTCGCTGATGTTCTCTCCCGTTGAGGCCGTGATGGTCAGGGATTCGCTCCCGTTGAGGACCGAGGACATCATCAGACGAACCGTGGAGGTCCCCGTCAAGCCCTGAACGGGCAAGGCGATGGTGGAGGCACCCCCAGAGAAGGCCATGTACGCCGAGATCTCAGATCCGGTCAGGTTTCCGCCTTGCAGGTCCAAGGTCGCCCCATCGTCCACACGAATGACGGCATCCTCGCCGAGCGTGATGTCTGCCTGAACGGTGAACGTGGCTCCGTTGGTGACCGTGAATCCGTCGGTGTAGGTGGTGTCTTCCGTGAGGGTTTGGTCCGCGTCGATCACGTCAGCGTCTCGGCCTTCGACGGCCGAGGCCAAAGGAGCGCAGAGCAAGAGGGCCAAGAGAAAGAGCGCGGTCGCGGTGCGTGTCATGCCCCTCGCTGCCTTGCCCGGGCCATGAAGTTCCCGCCGACGGGTTCAGTAGGGCACGTCCTTCCAACCGATGGCGTATCCAAGCATGTTGAACGAACGATG
Source organism: Candidatus Poseidoniales archaeon (assembly GCA_003602635.1). Taxonomy (GTDB): domain Archaea; phylum Thermoplasmatota; class Poseidoniia; order Poseidoniales; family Poseidoniaceae; genus MGIIa-L3. Next base: position 2,873 of record QQSJ01000008.1, on the reverse strand, counting down.
CAACACGGGCGTGGCCACCAGCACGACCGCCATGGGCGTGAGCAGGTCGGTTGAACCGTGCAAGCCCGGGAGGAGAATCCAGCCCAGCAAGAAGACCATCATGGCGAAAGGAAGGGTGTCGAGCAAGGGTGCCTTGGACGACACGTCACCTTCCCGCTTGAGCCCACGACGGCGCTTGAAAAACGAGCCAGTCATGTCGCCGAGCAGCGAGAAAAAGCCCAACAGGCTTCCAACGAGAAACGCCCAAAGTCCGCGGGACATCGACGGGTTGTGGTCGAGAAGTGGGTCAACGAAGATCCCGCATGCTTGACCGGCGTTGATGGCCGAGGCCATGATCACCATCAACAAACCGGACGTCAAGCTGCCACCGACCAGTCCGTTCCACGTTTTTCCGTCACCGAGGAGCCTGTTGCCGTCCCACGCTGTGCGTCCTCCGTCGATCGGCCAAGGGCCATAGCCGGTTTTCGGCAGCCACTTGCCCCACATCATCGCGAAGGTGTTGACGAGGAAACCGGGCAGGAAAATCCAGAGCACGAGCAGGCTCATCGCAGGCAACCCAAGGCTTTCCTCGCACGTTCCCCAAGCGGCTCCTTCCATGTTCCTTCATCGCGGCATGGCCCATGAACATGCCCGCCGACAACGTTGGACTTATGGTCCGCAGGTGACCCACATCAACCATGGACGTGAGGCGCGTTCTTCTGGTCGGCTCCGGTGGGCGTGAACACGCCTTGGCGATGGCCCTTACCCAAGACCCGAGGGTTGAGTTGCACACCGCGCCGGGCAACCCTGCCACAGGCCGACTCGGCACCAATCATCCGGTCGGTGCGGGGGACGTCAAGGGCCTCATCGCCTTGACAGAGGACCTCGATGCACACCTGGTGGTGGTCGGTCCGGAGGCCCCCTTGTGCGACGGCTTGGCCGATGCGTTGGGTGACCGCCTCTGCTTTGGACCAGTGGCAGCTCACGCGGCCTTGGAAGGCTCGAAATCCTTTGCAAAAGCGGCCATGGAAGCCGCCGGCGTCCCCACGGCCGACCACGTGATCGTGCGAAGAGCTGGGGCGCTTGGCGACGCTTTGGACCGTTTCGCAGACCATCCTTGGGTCATCAAGCAGGACGGGTTGGCCGGTGGAAAGGGCGTGTTGGTCAGCGCCGACCGTGAACAAGCGGAAGCCTTTGCCCTCAGTGCGATTGCAACGTCCGGTTCGGTCGTGATCGAGGCCTTCTTGCCCGGGGAAGAAGCCAGCATGCTCGTTTTGATGGACGGCTCCGGCTACCGATGCCTTCCTGCCAGCCAAGACCACAAGCGGGTCGGCGAAGGTGACGAAGGACCGAACACGGGGGGCATGGGCGCATACTGTCCTGCTCCCGTGGTCACCGCCGAAGTTCAAGCCAAAGTGGAGTCCAGGATCGTCGCCCCCATGCACGCTCACCTGAGTGCGCAGGACGTGCCCTACCGTGGCGTGCTCTACGTCGGTCTGATGATCGACGAACACGGAGACCCCTACGTGGTCGAATTCAACGTGAGGTTTGGCGACCCAGAATGCCAGGTCACCATGCCCTTGCTCGGCGACCATGCCTTGGAGTGGTTCACCGCCGTCGCTCAAGACCGCTTGGCGGACGTCCAGCATCCCATCGCAGAAAGCGCTCTCTTGACCGTGGTGTTGGCCAGCGAGGGATACCCTTCCAGCGCCGTGACCGGTCGGGCCATCTCAGGACTCGATCTTGATACCGTGGCCACGGCAGAGACCGGCCGGGCGTGGATCAACCTCGCCGGTGTGAAAGAAGACGTCGACGGTACGCCGATCTCCAGCGGAGGTCGCGTCCTCAGCGTGACCGGCATGGGAGCGACGCTGCAAGAGGCTGCGGATGTGGCGTATGCATGCCTTGCTGGGCTTCATTTGGACGGCGCACATCACCGCCGCGACATTGGTGCGCGGGCTGGTGTTCAGCACCCGGCGCTGAATTGAACACTTGCTCGGGAGACTGCGGCCCCGTGCGCGGCCGAACCGGTTATAACGATACCACAGGTCGCGGGATTGCTTCAGCCATGCTGTTGCACGTAGAGAGGGAGACCCCATGACCACCACGAACGAGACGACCGTGTCGTCAAAGGCGTTGCTCGGCCTGCTTATTGCGCCGATCGCCGTCCTTTTGGCGATGCTCACCGACCAGATCGGAGGCTTCGGCCTCGGATTCGAGAACGAACTGTACCCGCTGCTCATTGTGGCCGCGGGTGGCATGCTTGGCCGTGTGCCAAGCCTCCTCGCTGAGCGCGAGGTCATTCCAGCGTCGTCGTCCACCCTCTCTCTCGGGACGATCCTCGCCGGTGCGGCCCTCGGCTTCATCGTGGTTCCCGCCGTTGGCGGTAGCGCCCTTGTTGGCCTGCTCTTTTCGATCAACATCATCGGCACGCACGTGCTGCTTGATTCGAAGCGAGCGGAATGGGCCACCATTCTGGCCTTTTCGAGCATCGGTTTGCTCTTCGGCATGGTGGCCGCGGCCACCGCTGCTTCGAGCGGCCTCGTGACCCCAGAATTTTCCTTTGAAGGTCAGACGGCCTCGACCTTGAACGAATACCGCGAAGCCCTGGGCTTCGTTTTCTTCAGCGTCTGGATCATGTTCAGCGTGCTCGGCGCGCTGGTCGCCGTCCTCACACGCGGCGTGTTGAGCGAGCCCGGAATGGGCTGGTTCGCCCACCTGTCTGACTTCGACGGACCTTGGGATCGAAACAGTCTTCCGCTGCAAATCGCGCTCTTGGTGTGGGTGATTGCACACGCCTTGACCTTGGTTCAGTTCCACAGCGTTGAGATGTTCGACCGCCTTGCTCTTACGGGGGTTGAAGGCTACCAAGGCCACTTTTCCGTCTGGGCTGC
>QQSJ01000079.1 GCA_003602635.1 Candidatus Poseidoniales archaeon | reverse complement strand
AAGTCGGCCGTGGTGTTCAGGTCCATCCCCGTCAGGTCAAGACCGAACAAACCCGTGAGGTCAGCACCGGAGAGGTTGGCGCCGGTAAATCCTGGCGTGGGCGTCTCGAAGGGACTCAGGACGGGCGCCCACACCGCGCCGGAAAGGTCCGCGCCGGACAAATCGGCGCCAGAAAGATCGGTACCGATCATCAGTGCACCGGAGAGGTTGGCGCCGGTCAAGTCGGCCCCGGAGAGGTTTGTTCGGGACAAGTCGGTCACGCCAAAGTCGCGCTCGGAGAGGTCGCTGTCGGACAAATCGACGTAGGAAAGGTCCAGCGCGAGGGTCACGCGGTAGGCTTCCAGCAGCACGTTCAGGTCAGGCATGCCGCCGGCGTCATCGGTGTTGACGGTGATGTTGACCTCTTCGTAGGTGAAGCGGCGGACCTCAGAGCGGTCGTCGCCGGCCTCGAGAAGGTCGTCGCCACGGTCCGAACGTCCGTCGCGCCCGCTGCCCCACAAATCGAGGGAAAAGGCCGCGTCTTCTCCAACCGAGAAGGTTCCGTTGGCCAACACGCCAAGGCTCGTGCCGACGTCGTCGCCTGGCAGCGATTGCTCGCCCCACCGAAGCACGTCCTCTGAACCGTTCATGACGATCCACGTCTGGTAGGCATCGCCGTCGCTGGAGCGCAGGAACAGGCTTGGCGTGGTCGTTGCGGACACCGCAAGGTCTTGGCCACCGACGTCGCGAAGCACCTCGATGGAGGTGCTCATGTTGACCGGCGTTTCGAAGTTCACCTGCAGGTCACCGCCCACCTGCGCGTCCGCGGTGCGCTCGTCCACGAGGGTTCCCGTGTAGCCCTGCACTGCGGCGAGGGTCACGATGGACAGCGTGAGCAGCATGATGACGGCCAAGCGGTTGACCGATTCGGTCGATCCTGAGCCCTTCAGCCCACGGCGCACGTCCTTCAGCAGCGGCGTTCGACCGAGCAAGAGTTGCATCAACTGAGGCCCGAGGGCGCCCAAGCGGCCCAGCAGCAGGGCGCCGCCGATCCACAGCAGGAAGGGCCCGAAAATGCCAAGCAACCCCTCGAGGAAGAAGTTCGAGTAGAGGCCATCGCCGCCGGTTTGCAGTTCAACCCAGGTGTCGAGGGTCCCGATGCCACCGACACCGAAGCAGAGGGCGTGGAGCCACGTCTTGGGCTTCGCGGCCTCGGTGGTGCGGCGCACACCCTCCTCGATTTCCAACTCAAGGAAGCGACGAGAGCGGCTGCGACCAAACAGCAGCGCGAGGCCGATGGTGGCCAGCGCCGTCACGAAGGTCGAGGCCAAACCAAGGGCGGGATTGACGTTCACGCCCGAGGGCTCAAAGGCCATGAAACCGACTGCGGATAAGACGCCTGGCACAGCGGCCAGAGCCAACACATAGCCGGCCAACCACGCCACGAGCGACATCACCCCGAGTTCAACCAGCACCATCCGTTGGAGGCGGTCGGCGTCGGCGCCAATCACCCGATGGATCGAAATTTCACGCCGCCGTTGCTCAAGGGAGAGCACCAGTCCGTACACGAGCACGGAGAGGGAGAGGATGACGATGGGGACCATGATGATGTAATCGAAGGTCTGAATGAGCCCGAGGAAGATGTTCAGGAAGCTGATGGTGCCGCCGATGATGTCGATGTACACCAGCGAGATGCCGGCATCGGTGTAGTTGCCTTGACCCACACGACGCTGCACGTCGTCCAGCCATTCGGCCGCGTCCGCGGTCGAGGAGGTCGGCAAGGCGGCCCGATCGACGGCCACTGCGAGGTAGACGTGATCGTTGTTCATCAGGGCCTGACGCTGCGCTTCCTCCAGCACGTCAAGGTGAAGGATGAGGGCGTTGGCAGGAATCGTCGGATTGGCCAAGGGCGCTTCTTCGTACACACCGGCCACGGTGAGGTTGTTCACCGTCACCAACATGCGGCAGTAGACCATGCCGTTCTCGCTGGCCTTGATGTCACCGCCCTGACAATCGCTTTCCGAGATGCCGCCTTCGACCGCGAGATTGCGGTCCACGACCATCGCGAAGGTCAACGATTCCAGCACGTCGCCGACCTCGGCTCGTGCATCGGATGCAACGCTTGCGGGCAGCATGATGCTGTGTTCATCAACCGCAGTGGAGGCGTTGGGCCACTCCCCGAGGCCGGTGATGACCGTGTCCTTGATGCGGTCCGCGAAGACGCCGTCAAAGCCGCTGTCGTCGATGAAACGCACCGCACGAACCGTCGAACTGGGTGGACCGGCGTCGGCCAATTCCGGATACTCAAAGACGTCAGACGTCCAATTGAGGTTGGTGTCGTCGACGACCTCCATGATTTCGAGGGGTTGCGCGTAGGCGAACTCCTCTGAGAAGAAGGACGTCGTATGGAGACCTTGCCGACCAAGGACGATCATGCAGTCCTCGAATTCATCAAACCCGTCCAGCAGTTCACCGCAGACGTCCTGCAGGACCGTGGTGTTGTTCGTCCATCCGGACGATCCTTCAGCGGGGGCACGACGGAACTCCACCTTGGCGTCGTAGACTTCACTCTCGAGCGATTCTTGGAAGAAAATCTGAGACAGCCCTACGCCGTAGGACAGCACCGTGGTGATCACGAGGCTGGCCAGGAACACACCGGCCACCACGGCCAGACCGCGCTCGCGCCCGCGCCATGCGGATTGCGTGGCCAAGCGGAGCGCGTTGGGTGCGTCCTGAAGCGAGGAAAGGCGGGTCATGAAGCGAGCCATGCGGCCTTCGTCGCTCATTCTTCCTCACCGCCCTCGTCGAGGCCCCAAGCGCTCCTGATGTCCGAGGCCACCGTCTGGCCGTCCCGCAGAAGCAGCATCCGATCGGCCTTGGAGGCCAAATCCGGGTCATGCGTCACCATGAGGATGGACATGGACTTCGATTCGTCCGCGCACAGCGACTTGAACAGCTCAAGCACTTCTGCAGCACTGGCGATGTCGAGGTTGCCCGTTGGTTCGTCGGCAAGCAGCAAACGACGCTCGCCGGCAATGGCGCGGGCGATGGCCACGCGCTGCTGCTGACCGCCCGAAAGTTGCTCGGGCACGTGCTCCATGCGGTCGCCGAGCCCAACACGCTCAAGCGCGTCAATGGCGCGCTGCTCCGCTTCCTTTGAGGGAACACCGGCCACTTCGAGGGCGAAGGCCACGTTGTCGATGGCCGAGAGGCCGTCGATCAAGTGGAAGTCTTGGAAGATCCAGCCGACCTGCTTTCGACGGACGTCGACCACGCTGGCAGGGCCTTTCAGGCCGTACGTCCGGTCGTCGAGGGCAATGGTGCCTTCGTCGCCGGCCAGCAGACCACCGATGATGTTGAGCAAGGTGGATTTGCCCGAACCAGACGGCCCCATGAGGGCGACCATCTCACCTTCTTCGATGGTCATGTCCACGCCTTTCAGGACGTGGAGTTTGTTGGAGCCCGACCCGAAGGCCTTGGTGAGGTTGGTGATGTTGAGCATGGCTTCCTCTCCGGTTCTTTTCCTAAAATGGAACTTATCAATGCCTGTTTTCGAAACGTCACTCGACCGCCGTGCTGGGCTGCTGCAGCAACAAGCGGAAGACAGGCCCGAGCATGTCATGCAACGCAATTCCTTCTGCATCTGTTTCTGCGTCCGCCACGCGTGAGATGATGATGCCATAGAAGACGTCGCCCACGCCGTCGATCACCTCATACAGCGTGTCCACAGAAAGGTCGCTGCGAACCAATCCCCAGTCTTGACCGAGTTTCAAACGATGTTTCCAATGATCTTCAACTGGTTTCGCACAGCGCTTCAAGCGTTCGTACATGGGATGGTTTTGAGGGATTTGCTCGCTGATCATCGAAGCGATGCCGACGAATTCGTGCGCACCCCACAATTCCTCCTGCAACAGCCTTCCACTGCGAAGGTAGGCCCAGAACTCCCCCTTGTTCGAAGGGACGGTTTGCGCCTCCAACTGCGCCACGTTGAGGTCGAAAAATTGGCCAAGGATCGTCAGGAAAAGATCCGCCTTGTCTTCGAACCAATAGTAGAATTGGCCTTTCGAAATGTCAAGCTCCAGGAGCAGGAGATTGAGGGACGTTCGGTCGTAACCGTGCTCAGCAAATTGGCGCTTTGCGACACGGAGGATGCCCTCCTTCCGCTCATCGGGAAGGGCAAGAAACCTGTTGAGCGGAATCTCGGCACCTCAGACCGCCGGTCTGACCGGTGGTATATCAACCCGACTCTGGCCTGCGTGACCGGTGGTGCGCGATCACTTGCGCCAGCGGAGCCAGCGTGGCAGAAAGCGGATGCCGTTGCGGTGGAC
>QQSJ01000078.1 GCA_003602635.1 Candidatus Poseidoniales archaeon | reverse complement strand
GAACTCCGCCTGCTGCTCGACCACCTCGGCTACGAATTGCGCGTGGTGGACATTCCTGAGAACGCGCTCCACCTGACCTCGATTTCCTCGACGCCCACCGATACGGACCTGTTCATTCCAGAAGGCTACCTGACGCCTGAGGACTTCGGGCCCTTGCCCGAGGGGTGCACGGTGCACGTCATGCCGGCCGAGGAGGTCTACGGCTGCAACACAATCGGCCTACCGACCGGCCGCGTCATCGTCGCTGAGGGCTACCCCACCGTGCTCGCGACGGTGGAAGCGATGGGGCTGGAGCCCTTGGTGCTCGACATGAGCGAAATCCGCGCAGGAGACGGGTCCTTGACCTGCTGCTCCATCTTCTACTCAACGCCTGGACAGAACGAATCCGAGTGAACCCGTTGAGCTTGGATGCCCGGTCGGGGTGTTCAAATACAGGAGGACGGACCGACGGCCTGCACGCAGGAGTCGCCCAGCTTGGTCAAAGGCGCTGGGATGAGGTCCCAGTCCGTAACGGTTCGCAGGTTCGAATCCTGCCTCCTGCACCTTCAACCCCACGTCGCTTTCCCGTGGCGCCCGTGAGCGGGGAAAACTGATCTTCGTTCAATCGAGGATGATGTTCTCGTTGTTGAGCGCGTGGTGCCACATGCCGTTGAGACGGACGATGTTGTAGGCTGAGCGGTCGACGCGGTTGACGATGTTGATGACCTCGAGGCGCGCAAGCTTGCCGCCCATGGCATCGGATTTCAGCACAGAAAGCGCGGTCACGGCTTCGGCGTGCGATGCTTTGACTGCACTCCACAGTGCCCTCACCTCGTCCCCGGGAACTTCACTCCCGTTGGTCAGGCACTCGACCGTGATGTCGATCAGGGCATTGAGCGAGCGGTGCATGTCGCACACGGGCTGCACGATCTCGTCAGGAAGTTCATCCGCGTTCTCGTCGATGGAGCGGTCCGAGCGCGCGATGTCGCGCGCGTGACGGATTAGCCGTTCGACCGTGTCCACTGCGCGCAGGTAGGTCGCGACGATCCTGAGGTCCTTCATGAGCGGTTGATTGAGCGAGAGAATGAGCAGCAGGTTGTTCGTGAGGTCCCAGTTGACTTCACGCGCTTTGGCTCGGACCGCTTTCGCTTCAGAGTACACTTGGGAATCCAATTTCGTGAACGCATCAATGGCATCAGCGTACACGTGCTGGGCTTCCTCGAAGTATTCCTTCAGCTCCTGCTGAATGCTCTTCATGCGTTCGTCAAGTCCTGTTCGAATCGGGGGCATGCGTGTTCACCTCATCCAAAGCGTCCGGTGATGTACCGTTGCGTAAGTTCCTGGTCCGGCTCCGAGAAAATCTTCTCGGTTTTGTTGAATTCCACCATGCGACCAAGGTACATGAAGCCGGTGTAATCGCTGACCCGTGCGGCTTGGGACATGGAGTGGGTCACAATAACCACGGTGAAGTCCTTCTTCAGCTCAAGGATCAACTCCTCGATGGCGGCTGTGGCGATCGGGTCCAACGCACTGCACGGCTCGTCCATCAAGATCACGTCGGGCTCGATCGCAATGGTTCGCGCAATGCACAAGCGTTGTTGTTGGCCGCCGGAAAGCGACGTCCCCAGGTCGTGGAGGCGGTCCGCCACCTCGTTCCAAATCGCAGCCCGCTTGAGGCTCTTTTCGACGATGGCGTCCAACTCATCGCGCGTGGGTTGATGGTGAAGGCGCACGCCATACCCGACGTTGTCGTAGATGGATTTCGGGAAGGGGTTCGGCCGTTGGAAGACCATCCCGATGCTCTTCCTCAATTCGACAAGGTCTGCTCCCTTGTCCGTGATGACCACGTCTCCCTTGGTGATGGTGCCTTCATACTTGCAAATGGGAATGAGGTCGTTCATTCGGTTGATGGTTCGAAGCAGGGTGCTCTTCCCGCATCCGGACGGGCCGATGAGGGCGGTGACGCTGTTCCTTGCAATGGGCAAGGATACGCCGTACAAAGCCTGTTTTGTGCCGTACCAGAGGTCCAAATCCTCGATCATGATGTCCAGTTCACCGTCAATGTTCAGCTCCCTGGTGGAGTCTGGGACCACCTCGCCGCCAATTTCTTCGCTCATGAGTTCAGCCTCTTTCGGAAATGTTGTCGAAGCACGATGGCGACGCTGTTCATCGCTGCGAGCAGCAAGATCAGCGTGATGCTTGCCGCCGCGGCCATCGAATGCCATGCGTGTTCTGGTTCTGAGGTCCAGAAGTAAATCTGGATTGGAATGACGGTGAAACCCTTGTTTCCGCCGAGCAGGCCTGCCAGCGGTTCTGGATCAAACAAGACCAGTGCCGCTGCACCGACCACCACAAGGGGCGCCGCTTCGCCCATGATGCGGCTCATGGCAAGGATGCTTCCGGTCATGATGCCGGGCATGGCCGAAGGAAGCACGTGATCGCGGGTCACTTGCCACTGCGTGCACCCGACCCCATAGGCCGATTCCCGAAGGGAGGTGGGCACGCTGCGTAGAGCCTCTTGGCTGGCCAGCACGATGATTGGCATGGCCATCACCCCCATCGTGAGGCCCGCTGCGAGGATGGACGGTCCAAGCCCGAGCCCAATGCCACCCTGCTTGACGAAAATCGCCAGCCCAAACATGCCGAACACGATGGACGGAACACCAGCCAAGTTGGTCACGAGCGCCTGAATCAACTTCGTGGTCTTGGTGGGCGCAGCATACTCCTCGAGGTAAATGGCTGCGCCGATGGACACGGGCATGGACACCACCATGGCGATGCCCATGACCCAAATGGTGCCAAAGAAGGCCGAGCGAATGCCGGACGCATACGGCTGGAAGATGTCCTGGTAACGTTCGGTCAGGAAAGGCACGTCGATCAGCAAGGGGATGAACAGGGTGGAGAACACCAGGAGCATCCTGGACCACATCAACACGCCTTCACGGTTGGTGATCGAATGCTTGAGGCGATCAAATTGTGTGACGTCCCGTCCTTGTGACTTCAATCGCTCCATGCCCTGGAGCGTTCGGTTGATGCCAACGGCGCTCATCGTCCAGCACCCTGCGCCCAGCCACGCCTCGAGGGTAAAGCCGGCCAGAGCGAGCGTCCCTGCTGCAAGGCCATACAAGGTGTATCTGACCGCCGCTTGCCTGTTCAGCAAGGCCTCCATGGCGGAAAGCACGGCGGGCATGGGGAAGGAGAGCAACGCCACGACGAACACGAGCATCAACCACGCCACCATGGTCAAGGGGTGGGACACGAAGCGACCGTCGTCGACCACCACGCTGACGTCTGCGCTGATCACGAAGGAGGAGACGGTAGGAGACCCGGTCTCGTCTGCCGCAGGAACCGGGCCGGAGGCCTGATGGATGTCCACCGGGACCTCGAGGCTTGACTGGATGTAGAACTTGGTCTTCTTTCCGACCTCGACCGCTTCGGTGGACACGCCGGAGGCGTTGATCACGATGTCTTCCCGAAGGTTCCGTTCAGACGTCACCGTCACGGCGATGCTGTGCGTCCGCTCCGTTCCGCCGTCGTCCCACGTGAGTTCCAGCACGACCGGATCACCGATCAGCGCACCGTCGTCGTCCACGGTTGGATGATCCCATTTCAGCACGTATTCCGACACTGGAATGAATTCAGAGGCAGGCTCGATCTGTCCAGTCTCTCCCTCGATGAAGGTCGGGACCGCGATTTGCCAGACGAGCACGGAGAGGAACATCAGGCCGATGAATCCCGAAAGCGCGAGCCCGGTCGAACCGGCCCGCTCCATGAGGTCGCGGCGCTTCCTGTTGCGCTTTTTCAGAAGGTCGATGTCCTTCTTCATCAGTACGCCTCCCGGTATGCGGACAACACCTTGTTGCCGAGCAGGTTCAAGCAGAGCGTGATGACGAAGAGGTAGAGGCCCACGGCAAAGATGGTCATGTAGCCGATCTCTCCGAAAGGCAAGTCCCCACCAACACGCTGAGCGATGTACGCGGTCATGGTCTGCGCTGGAAGGAACATATTGGACGTGTACACGGCGACGGTCCCGACCGCCAAGGTCACGGCCATGGTTTCGCCGACCGCCCGTGACAAGGCCAGGATGATGCTGGCCAAGATGCCAGACAGGGACGCCTGAATCATCACGCGGAAGGTGGTTTCAATGCGGGTGGCGCCCAAGGCGAGCGACCCCTCGCGGAGTTCGTTTGGAACCGCGCGCAAAGCATCCTCGGACATGGAGGCCACGAGGGGGAGGATCATCACGCCCACGACGATGGCCCCGTTGATCGGGTTCAGCACGTTCGGGGGCGCGTCAATCCAGCCTTGCGCGAAGGCGTATTCTCCAAACTGGACCACGAGCGGACCGATGTAAATGAAGGCGAAGAAGCCGTAGACCACAGAAGGAATGCCAGCGAGGAGCTCCAAGGTCGGCTTGACCACCGACACAAGACGCGGTGAAGCATATTCGCTCAGGTAGATGGCGCAACCCACCCCAAGCGGCACTGCCAAAAACAGGGCGCCAAAGGCCACTTGAATCGTGGTCAAAAGCAGGCTGTTCACGCCAAAGGACATGTTTTCGCACAGGGCCCGTCGATCAGCACAGGCACCGGTCGGCGTCCACTGCGTCGTGAAGAAAAACTCCCCGAAGGCCCCACCGTAATCCTTGGTTGCGCTGAAAAACAGGACCGTCACGGCTCCGCCGATCAGCGCATACAGCACCGTTCTGTCGCTCTTGTCTGCGTTGTTATTGGGCAACAAGACGAACACGTTGGCGGCACGTCTCCACATGAACAGGACCACGAGAAGCACAAGACGGAGGACGAAGGAATCGATGAGCACCCACGCGAGCAGGGCGATGACGACGATGCCATACATTGCGGATTTCGGAGGGAACATCGCTTTCTCGGGCATCCGAATCAGCACTTTCGGATCGACCCGCATTCGCCACTCCAGGGCCGCACAGCCGATCAACATCAGTGCGCCAAGGCCGGCTGCAGAGGCCACCCCGGAGAGGTTCACGGTGAAGGAAAACCACCCACGGGTGTTGGCGACTTCTGAGAAGAACGCGATGGCCTCGAACAACAAGGTCTGAATGATGCCAAGCGTGATCAGGATGACCGAAGTGCTGGTGAAGAACAGGATATACCTGGTCCGCTCCTTCGAAATCCGCTCCAGCATGGACATTTTGCCACCTCACACGGATTCCAATCGCTCGTTCATGAGCATGTTGAGCAGGGCCTCAGCGAAATTGATGCCGTAGGCGCACAGCCTCCGAATCGATTCCGAGATTTGAAACTCACAGAACAAGCGTTCTGCAGATTTTCGTCCGGTCCAGAGGTCGCTTTCCGACGCCTCGATGTCCTCGATGAGTTGCACAAGGGAGGTTTTGGCCTGGTGAATGATGCTGACGTCCTTCGTGTACATGTTGTGAACGAGCGTCTTCAACTCCTGACTCCACGTCGGGATGGCTTGGAGCGGCATTTCCGTCGTTTTTGTCTTCACGAGATGCGAATTTTCCCGCACCAGCATCGCCAACCTTGCGGCGTGGTCACCCATGCGCTCCAAAACCCGGGCGATGTTCGCGTGCTCCACCGCAGCATAACGGTCGACGTTCAACCCCTTCTCCACGGACGGGTTCTTGATGGCCGAGGCCACCTGGCGTTCGACCAACAGACGTCGCGCATCGATTTGCCGCTCTCGGTCTTGGATGTCTGAAAGCAACTCGTCGCTTTCGCCCCCCAACACTTCGAAGGCGTCGTTGACCAAACTGGAGATGAGGATGTACATTCGGTTGATGGACACTTGAAGACGAAGTTCTGACGGGTTCAAGATGGACACGATGCGAATGTGGCGTTCGTCGTCTTCCTCGATCTCCATCCCACGCGTGTCACGCAGAAAGTCCCGGATTTCCGTGCGTATGGCACGAGGAATGGGCTGCTTGCACGTCACGTCAATGGTGCTCGTGCCTGTGAGGTAGGCGCCGATGAGCAGGTCAGCCAATCCGTCGTTCAACGTGCAGCAGTCGATGCTGACGCACGTCTTGCTGTCTTTTCCCTGCATTGGCGAGATGCGGAGATCGCCGGTGGCGAGCTCTTCGATGCTGACGATGTCGCCTTTGCCCAGTTGATTGCCTCGAACCCAGGTCTTTGGCAGGGAGACGATCATCGTCGAGCCCCCGGTGACCTGAAGTTTTCGAAACTCACCGTCTGGCATGCAAGACCCCTCCAACGGCTCGTTCCATATGGTACGGGTGTAGATAGGCAATCTATGTATTCTATTGTTATCTATGTAGATATATGTAGAAACAAATAGACTGTAGAGGCCAAACCCATGGCCAAGAGGTGGCTGCCCACCACAAGGAGCGAGAACCATGAAACTCGGAACACATGCAAACACCCTGACCATCGTCCTCATGCTGCTGATCACTGGATTGGCCGGCTGCATTGGAGAAGGCGAAGCCGAAACCGAACAGCAAACGATTGCCATTGCTGGCAGCAGCACGGTCTTCCCCGTGGCCAGCGCCTGGGGCCAAGCCTACAGCGCGGCCAACGCGGACTACACCGTCACCGTGGCCGGCGGTGGATCTGGTGCAGGCGCCTCCAAGGTGTGCAGCACCGATGCCGATGCCGTGAACATCGGCGACATGAGCCGGGACTGGAAAGAGTCCGAAGCGACCGCGCAAGGCGAAGGCGTGTACGACTGCGCCAATTCTGACGTCACCGTCACCCAACTCGTCGTGGCCATCGACGGCCTTTCCGTCGTCATGAAGAAGGGCGGAGCGGCCGACCAGTGCGTCACCAACATGGGCGGTTTGTCCATGGCACAACTCCGCTGGATTTTCAGCGACTGGAGCGAGAGCGACCTCGCCACCCACGAAAAGGGCGGCCTCGACATGAACTCGACCACGCCGAACAACGACGGCGACGGCGTCCGTGAGTGGGGGGACCTCCACAATTCCACGGCGTGCCCCGACCAGGAAATCAAGCTCTGGGGTGCAGACTCTGACTCTGGAACCTACGAGTACTTCGGCGAGCAGGTCTTCTGCAAGAAGTGCTTCGCTGACGCAGATCCGGTGGCGGAAAGCTTCGACTCGGCCCGCGGCTACCAAAACTCCGCGGACGACAACCAGATCGTCAACGGCCTGACCGGTGACGAGTACGCCATCGGCTACTTCGGCTACGCCTACTACGAGGAGAACGCCAACGAGCTCTCCGTGGCCGCCATTGCCAACAACGACACCCACGGGGTTCAGGACGCCGGAAACGCCGTTGCCCCTGAAACCAGCACCGT
>QQSJ01000077.1 GCA_003602635.1 Candidatus Poseidoniales archaeon | reverse complement strand
CCTGCAAGTTGCGAAGGTTGCAAGCGAGCGTAGTGTAGTGGTTATCACCGGGCGTTGCCAACCCCTGAACCCGGGTTCGAGTCCCGGCGCTCGCACTCTTGCCTTCCCGACGGTCCACACCGGCAGGTTGAACCCCCACCTGACGGTCAAGGGTTCATGGACGAACGACAAATCTTCGTGGGCAAAAAGCCCGTTCACCTCTACGTACGCGCCGTGGTCATGGCCATGGAAGCCGGTGACCGCATGGTGCGCTTGACCGCACGTGGCTCGGCCATCGGAAACGCCGTCGACACGGCCGAACTCTGTCGGCGAAGGCATGGGAACATCGCAGCCAGCCTCCCAGAGACCGTTCACGTCCGCTCGGTGGACATCGCGACCGAGATGGCAGAGCGACGAGACGGAGGCGGCGAACGTGGTGTCAGCGTGATCCACATCGTCCTCGAAGGCGTCGGAGACGTGCCCGCTCAAGACGAGGAAGAGTGAGCGTCACGCAACGCCTCCAAGCGACGCGTGATCTCGTCAGCCGTCGCTTCGTACAGCGAAAGAGGCCCTCCGACGGGGTCCTCAAGGTTCCAGTCTTCGGCGATCGGAAGGGTGGGGCACGCCACGCCACATCCCATCGAGATGATCATGTCGGCCGCCTCTTGGTCCACCGCGTCAATGCCTTTCGGACGCAAGCCTGTTGCGTCGATGCCGCGCTCTTTGAGCACCGTGAGGGCGTTGGAAGCGACGGCAGAGGCCGGATGGGTGCCCGCACTTGACGCCTCGAACCCCATGGAACGGGCGATGGCTTCCGCCATTTGCGAGCGGCATGAGTTGCCAACACAGACGAAGCAGAGGTGCATGGAGATGCTTCCGTTCCACGGGTTTTCAACCCCTCTATTGAGGTGCTAAGCGCCCATTGTGTCGAGCGTGAATTGAAAAGACCCCTCTCGATGGAGCCCCATGGCAGGCTCCCCCGTGTCCACCCACACGCCAAGCGACGGTCCCGCTCCCGAGGGCCCCTCGGCCGATCAACAGCGTCAGATGGAACAGGCCTATGCGCAGATGAAGCGCAAGATGGCGATGCAATCGCTCGGCAAGCGCATCAAACACAAGATCATGGTGCTTTCCGGCAAGGGTGGCGTGGGCAAATCGACGGTGTCCACGGGTCTGGCCCTCGCCTTGGCGCAACAGGGGCACAAGGTCGGCATCCTCGACATCGACATCACCGGTCCGAACGTGCCGAAGATGATGGGGCTCGACGGCCGTCGCCTCCACGTTGAGGAAGGGCGCATTCACCCGGCTCAGGGCCACTTGGGCGTGAAAGTCATCTCGATGGCCTTCCTGCTCGACGACGACGACACCCCCGTGGTCTGGCGCGGCCCCATCAAACTTGGAGCCATCCAGCAATTCATCGGCGACGTGGAATGGGGTGACCTGGATTACCTCGTCATCGATTTCCCGCCCGGCACGTCCGATGAACCGTTGACCGTGGCCCAATCCCTCCCCGACATCGACGGCATGGTGATTGTCACCACGCCACAGGACGTCGCCCTGCTCGACAGCCGCAAATCAATCGGCTTTGCAGAGTCCCTGAAGGTCCCCGTGCTCGGCGTGGTCGAGAACATGAGCGGCTACACGCTCCATGGACGCGCACCCGCTGGCACCGAGGTCCAGATCGCTGGACCCGGTGGTCGTACCCACACGGCGACTGCGGACGACGACGGCTCGTTCAACGTGACCCTTGACCTGTTCAAGCAAGGTGGCGGAGCGGCCACCGCCGAGGAATTTGGCATTCCCTTCCTCGGAGCCTTGCCCTTTGACCCCGGCTTTGTGCGGGGCGGCGATGACGGTGTTCACCGCATTGTCAGCGACCCCGAAGGCGCGTCTTCCGTGGCCTTCGGCAAGGTGGTTGCTGCCGTCCAAGCACAGATTGGGCAAGCCAGCAGCACGGGCTTGGAAATCGTCTGAGGTGGTTCGGTATGAGCGAGGCCATGCCCACCCTGACGCGGCTTGAACGTCGCCAAGTGGACCTCCATCTGACCTACGACGACGGCAGCGAATTCACCGTCTCTTACGACGATCTGCGGCATGCTTGCCCATGCGCAAAGTGTGCCCCCTCCCGCAACGACGACGAGAGCAGCAAATCGCTTCGCCGTCAAGTGGAAGCCCTCCCTCCGGTCAAGCCCACGGTTCGAACGGTCGGCAACTACGCACTGACCTTCGAATGGGAAGACGCAGGGTGCAGCTCCGGCATTTACCGCTTCGAGCGGCTCTGGGCCCTCGCCAACCGTCAGGACCCTGACGGAGGGAAGCCCTACGTCCATGGGGCGTGGTGAGCCGGTGTTCGTGCCCGAGGCCCGTCTTCATCTCGGCGCCGAAGCCGAGGTCACGGCGGGCACGTGGTTCGATCTTCCTGCGGTGCTGAAGCAACGTCGTGCCCGCGGATGGCGCCATCCAGACTTGGACGAGCGCCTTGGGCGTCAACGTCTGCTGGCCGAAGCCAGAATCTTGCTCCGTCTTCATCGCGCAGGCCTTCCCGTCCCAGCCTTGCTTGACGCCGACGTTGACGAAAACCGTCTGGTGTTGGAGCAGGTGGAGGGGCGCCCATTGATTGACGTGCTTCGTGATGCATCGGTGGACGACGTCCAGCCAATCCTCTTCGCCGTTGGAGCCGCGGTTCGCCATCTCCACGCACAGGCCGTGACCCACGGGGACCTTTCCACCAACAACGTCATGCTTCGAAACAACGGTGAGGTTGTTCTCATTGACTTTGGATTGGCCTCCATCGAATACGATCTCGAACGCTACGGCATTGACCTGCATGTGCTGGATGAGGTGCTGGGGGCCAGCCATCCCGACCGGACCGGGGCCATGGAAGCCCTCGAGGACGGCTACCGTGCTTCTGAGCATGCCGAAGAGGTTGAGGCTCCAGGAGGAACCGTCCCTTCAGCCGCTGATGTGCTGGAACGTTTGGCCTTGGTGCGAAGCCGTGTGCGATACCACGGTTGAGGTCACTCTTCCTCTGACCTGTGGCCTCTGGCTTCTTGTTGAATTTGCACCACGTAGAGGAAGGTCAAGGCCAACATCGCCATGAGTCCGACTTGGAGCACGGTGTTCGAGTACGGTTGCAGGACGACCTCACGGCTGTAAATCCGAACAGACGTTTCGTCCGAAGCGCTTCGTTCGAGGTAGATGATGTGGTCCTCAAGCACCGTTGGCGACCACTGGTCGCGTGTGTCAGCGGTGAGCACTTCGGTCAGGTTGGTGGTGAGGTCATGCAGGTGGATTTCTCCATCCAGATACTTCGTTTCGGGGTTCGTTGGGTTGAGGTGGTCCCATCCGGTGAAGGCCAGCACACCCACGCCAAGGGCAGGGTCGGCTGAGGAGTACTTCCCGTCCCCGATGAGGTGCATCGAACCCAACGCACGGTCGTAGATGACCAAGCGATCCACGGTGCTCACGTTAACCACAGCGACGAGGTGCGTTTGGCTGAGTTCAAGGTCGATGATGGACCCGTTCTCCACGTCAGCAGGTAGGCCCCAACCTTCCATTTCTGCTTCTTGTTCAGGCGATGCACTGGCGTTCATGGGCACGGTCAGTGCCCCACTGGTGCCCAAGCGAGCCATCTTGACGTCCATGGGTTGTTCGGCCGTGCTCCACGCCAATTCAGCCCCTTCGGCCACGAGAGCGATGACGCCTTCTGCGGGAGCAGGGAGCGCCGCTTCAGCGCCTTCCATGGTCCATCCTTGGAGGGTTCCGTTCACGACGGCGAGCACGACCGGTCCGTCAGGCCCGTCCGCCAAGGTCAGCACCGAAGGCCGAGCCTCGATGACCGTCTCCATGGCGATGTCTTGTGGTGCATCGGTCCTGACCACGTGAATGGCGGATGCGTTGGCCATCGCGAGGTGACCTCCGTCCAAGGCCACCAGATCGCCTTCGCCCATCGTCGGTTGGGCCACGTCCAGCACCACGTCGGGGAAGGCGAGGTCGTTCAGCACGACCACGTGGACGCCGCTGCGGTTGTCCATCGTCGCCACCCAACCGTCCGCGGCTGCGGCGCCTTCTGGTGCTTCGATGCCCCCTGCCGGGAGCGCTTGGTGCGTCAAGTCGTAGGTGACGACCAACAGCACAAGGAAGAGCACCACGCCCAGCCCAAGCCGGGATTCACGTGCGCCGGGTTGGCGGAATCGGCGAAGCAGGCCAACCGCGGGTGCCGCAAGAGCACGCAAGGCGACGTTGGGTTGGGTTAGGAGCGACGCCAACCGTGCGTTCATCGTCCGCTCGTCGCCAATGCGCCACACAAACCCGACCGAACGTTCGGTCATGGCCACCGCTCCTGCAGCGATGAGCAGGCCTCCGACGATGTCAGAAATCCAGTGGATGCCGAGGTAGACGATCGTGAACGCGGTCACCACCGTGTACAGCAAGACCGTGTGACGGTATCGGGTCCAACGACGGTCTTCGTCGTAGCGAAGCAGGCACAGCCACACGACAAAGGGGATGCCGATGTGAAGGCTGGGCATTCCGTTGGTGAAGGGGTCGATTCGGCGGAACCAGTCTGCGATTTCTGGCGTCAGATCGTAGGCGATGGTCTCCATGCCGGGGATGACGTCTCCGGTCACCCGGACGTTGAAGAAGAGGTAGAAGGGCACGGCCAAAATGTAGACCCAGGCGATGGACAGCACGATGCGATCGGCCATCCAACGGTCGTCAAAGTACGCGACGTAGAAGACGGAAACGTAGCAGATGAACATGAATCCTGCAACGTAGAAGTGCGTCAGTGCGCTCGACAACCACCGGGCCTCGAAGGTTTCCTGCACCCGCAACACAAGGTCGCCTTCAATGGCGTAAATCCACGCTGTCATGTCGAGGTTGGTGTTGGCCATCAGGATGCGGTCGACCTGGTCAAGGAAGTCCTTCGCGTTGTAGATCATCAACAACAAGAGCACGTGGACCCAATACCTGCGGATGAAGTCCACGAAACCCGAGAGCGTCAAGCGGCTCCACGGCGGCGCATAGACTGGAAGCAGCAGCACACCCAGCGCGAGGGCGCTGATCATCCACGTCAGGTAGACGCCTTCCACGCTCCTGCCTTCGGGTGAACGCCTTGAACGTTCGGCGTGCTTGGCGTCGTCGGTGCGCTCTTGAGGGGGCGGCGCGTGGGGGCAGCATGGCCGAAGACGTGCTTCTTGTGGAACATCTCCCTGTCGACCCAGAAACCGATGACGGCGGGGTTATTGCGTTGGTCACCATCAACCGCCCAAACAAATTGAACGCTCTGAACCAAGACGTGATGGGCGCCATCAAAGCCTACGCGAAAGAGGTCGAAACGCAGGGCAACGTGCGCTGTGTGGTCTTTACCGGCGCCGCACCAGGGCCTGCCCCCGAAGGGCGACGCCCCAAACCGAACGCCTTCGTGGCCGGTGCTGACATTGCAGAGTTCGCTGGCAAGGGCAGCGAGGAAATTTACCCGATCTTTGCCGACAACGGATGGGAAGCCATCTGGGGCATCAGCAAGCCGACCATCGCGATGATCGATGGGTTTGCTCTTGGCGGCGGTTGCGAAGTGGCCGTAGCTTGCGACCTCCGCATCGCCAGCGACCGCTCGAGTTTCGGGACGCCCGAGATCAACCTCGGCCTGATGCCGGGCGGAGGTGGAACCCAGCGTTTGGCCCGCTTGATTGGTTTGGGCCGGGCCATGGAATTGGTCTTCACCGGTGAGATGATCGACGCCAACGAGGCCGGCCGCATTGGTCTGGTGAACCATGTGGTGCCCGCAGAAGATCTTCTGGAGCGGACCTTGACGCTCGCACGAAGCATCGGCAGCAAGTCCGCTGCGACGATGAAAGTGGCCAAAGCCACGATGCGTGCCGCGATGGAAACATCGTTGAGCGAGGGTCTGACGGTCGAGCTGGACGCGTTCTCGGCGTTGTTCGACAGCGCCGACACCGCAATCGGTGTCAACGCCTTCTTGAGCCGTGAAACGCCCACGTGGACGCATGAGTGAGGCGACCTGGAGCCCCGCAGGACTCCAGGCCGCGGTCGCGGGACTCAAGGTCCCGTATCGAACGTGCGCCTCAGCGCAGGTTCAGTTTTGCCCGAACGTCGTCGGGCAGGTGGTGGAGATGCCGCCGGTACTTCCGAAGGAACCACTTTGGCGCTTGCATCTTCCAAGCGCCGTTGGACCAGCTCCGGTCGAGGCGTGCGTTGCGGAGTTCCGCAAGCATCCGATCCGTGGTCTCCTTGCGGGTCGCGTCGTTTTCGCAGCAGAGGCGCGGGGCGCGGGACACGGTCGGTGTCCGTTGCCGGCGCTTGCTGGCGTTCATGCGCTTCCCGAGGGATCCACCTTTGCTGGAGGCTTTGACCCGCTCGGAGTAGGTCATCTCGTGCTGTGGTTCCTTGGCACCACGGGCCATGTCGCGTGAACGGCGCGCGCGCCGTTCTTTCTTTCCAATTCTGCTTCCCATTTTCTGTTCTTCTCCTATGCCGGTGGCAATGTTGGCCATCGCCAACAGTGCAAATTTCCGGCTTCGGAGGGTCAGATGGGCTGCGCCATGGTAGAGCCTGTATGTCATGGTATATGAACATGGTGTCTTCATGTTCCTTCATGTCGCAACGAGCCATCCACGCCTTTCGATGGACGTGGCAAGGTATCGTGCGACAAGGGCCGAGCAGCGGGCCTCAGTGCTTCACAAAAAGAAGGTCTCCTGAGGACGTTCAGTCGTCGCTGGGAGCCAGGGCCGCCAACGCGTCGGAGCGCGCTTCGATCGGGTTGGTTGGCGGAGGAAGGTCCCCAAGGGGAGGCAGATCGCCGGGTAGGGGCAGAGGCGGGAGTTCTGGAACAGATTCCGGCTCGTTGGTTGCGCTGCTGCTGTATCCTTCATCGAGGGGGACGCGGAGCTTGACCACGCGTGCGTCATCGAGGCGGACAAAGGTGGCTCCGTAGGGCCGCCCAGGTTCAGGATGTTCCGGGACGTCGAGCACGTGAAGCCCATGGTTGGGTGTGCGCAGCAGGGCCACGAGGTCTTCTCGAGCCTCGGCCTCTTCCCACATGCGCACCGTGGCAGCTCGGATCTCCGCCATACGGCCTCGGCGACGCGCTTCAATGCGCTCGCGGACCGCTGCATGGCGCTCCCTGCGTTCCTCGACGGTCACGGCGATGTCAGCGTCTTCGACGGAATCCGCCGTGACTTCGACCACGAATTCTTGGGCGACGTGCACCTCTTCCACCTCGACCTCGATGATTGGCCCATGGGCCTCCTCATCGTCGGCCTCCTGAGCAGCGAGGGCTTCGGCTTGGGCTGCTTTGGCCGCTTCGACCTTGCGCCGCTTGCGCTCTGCCATGGTGGCGGCCGAGGCCTCACGAACGGGTTCTGGAGCCTCAGTGGGAGGGGCGTCGATGTCCACGCCATCCGCTTCTGCTGCTGCACGTGCAACAGCGGTTGGTGCGGCCTGAGCAGTTGCTCGGGGTGCTTGGGGACGTCCGCCGAGTCGCACCCACGCCAGGCCAAGCACGCCAAGCGCACCGACGGTGGCCCACTGTGCTTCTTCGACGAGTTCACCGGCCAAAAGGAGGTAACTGGCCAACACACCGAGGAACAGAAGTCCCACGAGCATGCGGATGGTTCTCATGTGGCTCAACCTCGACTGTTCGCTTGTCCTTATGACGCTGATGCCACTCACTCGGGCGTTCCGAGCTGAGCAAGGAGATCTTTCAGAGCACGCGTGCGGTGGCTAAACTTGCCCTTGAGGTCCACGTCAACGGCGGCGAAGGTGCGCCCGTGCGTGGACACTTCCCCTTGCACGCCGATTTCTGCGGGCTGTCCGGAGAGGTCCAAGTCCCTCGGGATGAAGACCGGATCGAATCCAAAACCGCCCTCACCGTCCACGGCAGGGGCGATTCGGCCAAGGCACGTCCCTTCTCCGATGAACACGCCTTCGGGGGTCATCAATGCGGCCACGGCCTTGAATTCTGCACGGCGAAGGCCGGCCTCAACATGGAGGTCTTCGCTGTGCAGGTGGTCAAGAAGTCGGAGCAATCCGTGGTTGCCAAGGGTGCTCAGAGCGTACGACGAGTAGACGCCGGGGAAGCCGTCCAAGGCTTCGACAAAGAGGCCAGCGTCTTCCACCAAAAGCCAGTCGTTGGCGTCCGGCAGGTGGGCTTTGGCTTGGTCGAGCTTCGCACGTGCGACGGTTTCCAATTCCTCGGCCTGAGGCTCAACGATGCCTTCGATGGCGAGGTGGATCACCTCATGGCCAAGGGGCTCCAAATGGTGCGCGGCTTCGGCCACCTTTCCCTCGTTTCCGGTCAAGAAGTGGATGCGGGCCATGGTGGGCCAACGAAGCGCTCGACTTCAATGGCGCGGCAACAGGCTGATGCCCTGCCGTTCTGTGGGAGGCGCATGGTGGCTCCCGTGGTCCTCGTTGCGGTGGGCGGAGCCTTGGGCGCGGTGCTGCGCTGGGTCTTGGCCCCCTCGCCTGAGGCCGAAGGGGTGCCTTGGGGCACCTTGGGCGTGAACCTGCTTGGTTCGCTCCTGTTGGGCGTGATGACGGTGCTGTTGGCCGAGGCCATGCTGACACGGGAGCAAGCCCTTGCGCTTGGTACGGGCCTGCTCGGAGCCTTCACCACGATGTCCACCTTTGCTGTCGAGGTGGTGCGCATGGTGGACGGTGGCGAGCGCATCTTGGCCGTTGTGTACGTGCTCACCACGCTCGTGGGATGCCCGCTCTTGGCATGGTGTGGCTGGTCCATGACCGAGGCGTTGACCGCGTGATCATCGCGGGGACAGCACCTGAACATGGTCCACGTGGTCCACGCCAAGGACCGCGCCTTTGCCTTGTTCGATGACGTCTTCACCCAGTTGCGGGGAACACACCAGCACCACCGTCGTGGCCTCCACCAGCAGGTGGAGGGTGAGGTTCACGGGAGCCTCTCCCGTCGCTTTTTCCCATGCGTCTAGAACGGCGCGCTCGATGACGTGGCTGTTGGGCAGGGGGGGGGCATCCTCCTGGTCGTCCTCTGGGTCAACGTGAACGGTCAGGTCTTGGAGCAACGGAATGGCTTCCATCACGCGATCAACAGCCCGGTGGGCGATTTCGTGACCTTGGGTCACCGAGAGGGTAGGGCGTACCTGCACGTGGGCTTCAGCGAAGATGCGTCCACCCACGGTTTTCGTCTTCAACAGGTGGAGGTCTTCGACGCCCCCCGTGCTGCGAATCAATTCCTGCATGGCGGTGTGTGTTCTTTCATCGACGCCCGCTTCGGAGAGTTCCAATCCCGCTTCCCAAACGATGCGCAGGCCGGCCCTCACCAGCAACAATCCGACCACGAGAGCAGCGATGAGGTCTCCGGAGGAGAAGCCGTACATCGAGGCGAACAGGCCCGCAAAGACTGCGATGCTGGACAGGGCATCGGTGCGGTGGTGCACCGCGTTTGCACGGAGCAGCGCGTGGTTGTGTTTGTTGGCCACCCGCATGGTCGAACGGTACAGGCCTTCTTTGGCGATGATGGTGATGCCCGCCACCACCAGTGCGGGCTGCTCGGGTGACGCCCACGTTTGGCTTTGCAGGCGCTCTGCCGCTTCAAACACCAGCACCACGCCGATGACCACGATCAGCAGACCCACGGCGAGCGAGGCCAAGGTCTCGAAGCGGCGGTGGCCGTACGGGTGGTTCTCGTCGGCTTCAGCAGCCCCAAGGCGAACGGCCATGTAGACCACGGCATCGGAGACGAGGTCGGTCAACGAATGGAGCGCGTCCGCCAACAAGGCGACGCTGCCGAAGATGACGCCACCCACGGCCTGCAAGGAGGTCAAGAGGAGGTTGACAAAGCCCCCAGCCAGCGTGATGCGTCGCGCTGCGCGGTCTTCGTCCATATGGTCGGCCTCACTCGATGATGGAAAGCATGCGTTCCAGCGCCAACAACGCCCCTTCCTGCACCGAGGCGGGCACGACGACCTGGTTGGGAAGCTCGCCGGCCTCAAGGCGTTCGAGGACGTCGAGCAGGTAGGCGGGGTGGATCATGTACATCGTCGAACACGGGCATACCTCTGCATCAAGGCATTCGATGTGCTTGTCAGGATGTTCCTTGGCCATCCGGGCCACCATGTTGATTTCCGTGCCCACGGCGATGCTGGAACCGGGAGGTTGAGCGTCGATGAAGCGCTTGATGTACTCCGTTGAGCCGTCCGCATCGGCCGCTTCGACGGTGGCCCTTGGGCACTCGGGATGCACGACAACAACACCCTCGGGATGACGTGTCCTGAACTCGGAGATCTGCTCCGCTGTGAAACGCTTGTGGACGCTGCAGAAGCCGTGCCAGAGCACGATCCGCGCGTCGTCAAGTCCACTGGATGCCCCCATCGCCGGAATCCACACCGGCATGCGGTCCTCTTCGAGGCCCATCTTCAGGCCCGTGTTTCGCCCGAGGTGCTGGTCTGGGAAGAAGAGCACAGCCCCCCGTTCCCCGGCCCGCTCAAAGGCCCACTCCAGCACACCACGTGCGTTCGACGACGTGCAGACCACGCCGCCGTGCCGCCCAACGAAATCCTTCAGGGCCGCGCTGCTGTTCATGTAGGTCACGGGAACGAGGAAGGCATCGTTGGCGTCCGCTGGAGCGCTTGGGTCGGCTCGCAAGGCAGGATCGGACCAGCCACCGCGCTCAAGCATGGTCGGCCAATCGCGCTCAACTTCCTCCAGCGTCGCCATGTCGGCCATCGAACACCCTGCCCGCAAGGTGGGCATCAGCACCGCTTGTTTGTCGTGCGTCAAGACATCGGCGGATTCCGCCATGAAATGGACGCCACAAAACACGATGGTCGTGGCCTCCGAGTCCGCTGCTTTTTGGCTCAGCATGAAGGAGTCGCCGATGTAGTCGGCGTGTTCGACGATGCCGTCACGTTGGTAGTGGTGCCCAAGGATGAGGACCTTGTCGCCCAGACGTCCGCGGACCGCCCTGATGGCGGCTGCGATGTCCTCCTCTTCAGGAGACTTCGTCGTGTCCATGTAGTCGACGACGCACATTGGGAGCGTGGTGGCCATCTTCCTCAGGGCGCCTACCCGCCGCTTCCTTTTCAACCGATGCGCTGCGGAGGCGGCCCAGTTCCCCCCAGAATGAACCGTGGTGCCCTCAGGTGCGCTCATATGGGTCCGCCACCGCTGGGGTGCCATGTCCGACCGTCAACTCCTCGTGGACGCCAAGGACATTGGGAAGCGGTACGGGGATTTCGTCGCCCTTCACCCGCTCGACGTCAGGGTTCACGAAGGCGAATTTTTCGGCGTCTTCGGCCCCAACGGTGCTGGGAAATCGACCTTCATCAAACTCCTCACCGGTCAACTCCGCCCAAGCATTGGCCGCATCGAGGTGTTGGGCATTGATGCCGTGGCCGATCCACAGCACCTCAAGGCCAACATCGGCATTGTACCGGAATCCGAATCGCCGCCGTCCTTTCTCACCCCGCCGGAGTTCCTCACGTTCGTGGCACGGCTCCGAAGCCTGGACGACGTTGAAGGGAAAGTGAACCATTGGTTGTCGTGGTTTGGGCTTGAAGAGAAAAGGGACACCATGTGCAAGGACCTCTCGAAGGGCCAGCGGCAGAAGGTGATGCTCGCGTCCGCCTTCATCCACGCCCCCAAACTGTTGTTCCTCGACGAGCCCTTCGCCAACCTCGATCCCATCTATCAACGTAAATGCCGTGAATGGCTGCTCGACCATGTCGCCGGAGGCGGTACCATCTTCCTGTGTTCCCACGTGCTCGAGTCTGCGGAACGGTTGTGCAACCGCATGGCGATCATCAACGAAGGCAAAGTGTTGGCCGCTGGAGCCATCGACGACCTCAAGCTCGACGGGGAGAGCCTCGAAGACGTGTTCATCCGCTTGGTCGGTCACACCATCGAAGAGGCCGAGCAGATCGCAGGAACCGACGCAGAGGAGGAATGAGCGTGGGCGCCAGCGTCCGTTCGCGGGATTGGGATGAGGTCGTTGACGCCTTTGGCCAAGCCCGTGTTGCGGCGCTTCCCGGTGACGGTTCCACCCACGTGCCGGGATTGCATCTGAACGAACCACGGCGCGGTTGGGCGGCCTTCAGGACCACCTTCCGCGCCATGTTCCTCGAAGAGTGGCGTGAAACCGTGGATTTCGCACAAGCACGGCAAATCATCCTCTTTCCTCTGCTGTTGAGCCTCATCACGGCGGTGACGACCATCGGCCTGCAATTCCTCGTCGGCACCGGCGCGGCCCAGGTGTCCGACATTGACGAGCGCACCTTCAGTTGGGATCAACTGCGCGTTGGCGTCCACCTCCCGCTTCTGATGTTCTCCCTCGGAATGGGGACCTTTGCCTTCAAGGGCCAAGAGGCCATCATGCAACGAACCGGGTCCAAAAACAGGCTCCTGGCGGCCCCTGCCTTGCAGCCTTTGTCGATGTCTGCGGCGCATTTCACGTATTTCGTGAAGGACCTGATCTACTACGTGCTTCTCATCCTCTCACCGATCGTCATCGGCATGAGCATCGGACTTCTGCTCGACGAGACCGGCGTGGTGCATACGCCGCTGAAATGGTCGTCCGTGTTTTGGACGTGGGCGGCGATGGCGACCACCTTGGCGCAAGGCTTGGCGTTGGCGTTCTTCGCCTCGGTGCTTTGGCTGCGCGGCCGGCCATTCACGTGGTTGGGGCCTGTTCTGGCGGTGGGCGTCGGCTTGGCCGCCGGTGTTGGCCTCCTGCCGTGGGACGCGGCGTTGGTTGGCTTGGCCGTCCAACGGAACCATGCCCTCCTTCCCCTCGTCGGTGGCCTGCTCGCAGCAGGTCTGTTGGGCGCCCTTGCAAGCTCCTTGCTGGTCGACGATTTCGAGGTCAAGGTCACCTCCCGAAAGGACCTGTTGAACCCGATGATGCGACGTCTTCGCTTCCTTGGAAACGGGCCATTGCGCCTCCTCGTGGCCAAGGAATTCGTGGATTTGATCCGCTCGGGGACGATGAAGAAGATGACCGTGTCCTATTCTGTGCCGCTTCTGGTGCTGCTCGGCATGGCGTGGTTGATCGATTTCGCCGAAGCTCCCATCCCCATCAACCTGCTGTCCTATGCGCCGTTTCTGGGGTTCTTTGGCTTCAATTTCTACTCCTGGTTGACCATCCTTGATGATCCTGATTTCATGAACGGACTCCCACTTCGTGTCCCTCAACTGCTCCGGGCCAAAGTGGTGGTCTACTTCCTCGCCACGTCCTGGATTTCCCTGATTTTCTTCGTCCTCATGGCGTGGCGGCTCGACGAGTGGGCGGCCTTGCCGACCGGCTTGGCGGTGATGTTTGCCAATTCAATCTACATCGTGGCCCTGACGGCCTTCTTGATGGGGCTGCGCCCAAACAAGGCCATCTTCGACGGCCGCATCATGTTCTGGTTTTGGCTGGGGACCGTGCTGCCGCTTCTCGGACTCTTCCTGCTGTCTTTCACACAGGGCGACGTGGAATTGTATGGGAATTGGTGGGAGCGCGTCAGCGAAGACGGGCTCAGCGCGACCGCGACCGCCTACGACCTCGAGATGGTTCGCGGTGGATACCTTGGAATCCTCTCGATTTCAGGTGGCCTGTTGGTCGGTTCCGCGGTGCTTTGGGCGCTGATTGACGTCCGCTGGGGAAAGAAGCCCTTCGAGAACTGAGCGCGTCGCGCCCTTCATGTCCCCTCGGCCTCACGGCGGGGCATGGTCCGTGTGTTGGCCGTCTGTGGCCTGCCTGCCTGCGGGAAGGGAGAATTTGCGGACGTGGCGTCCTCGCTTTCCCTTCCAGTTCGGTCCATGGGGGACATGGTGCGCGAGGAAGTCGTTCGCCAAGGGCTCCAAGGTGATCCTCGTGTCTTTGGGCGCATCGCCGTTGAATTGCGGGCCGCGCACGGCGACGACGTGCTCGCCGTCCGTTTGGCCGACGCCATCGATGCAATGGAGGAACGCCCTTCATTGCTCGTCATCGACGGTCTTCGCGGCGTGGCCGAGCGGGACGTGTTCACGGCGCGTTGGGGCCAAGACTTCCGTGTGGTCGCCATCCACGCTGACGCCGAGGTCCGGTTCAACCGGAGCCAAGCGCGAGCCAGGGCGGAGGACGGTTCCTTGGAGGACTTCCAAGCCCGTGACACCCGGGAATTGGGGTGGGGCGTGGGCCAACTGATGGAGGAGGCCGACCACGTTTTGCACAACCGTGACCCGCTCAGTGCGTTTCGAGCCGAGGCCCGAGACTTGCTTCTGGACCTGACCGCTTGACGGTCAAAATCACCTCCTGTTCGGGGTGCGGCGGCAACGTGCTCCGACCAAAGGTTATAGTCGGGCCGCGGGTGTGGAGAAACCGATTGGACGGGCGTGACCATGGCGAGAAAAGGGGGGAAAGGAGGCCAACGAGGTCGTGCAGCCCAGCGGGCCATGTACGACGAATTGGACAAATACCCCGTGATGCCGCCTCACGCCTTCGCTCGCATCGTGCGTGACAAGCGCACGCTGAACATCATCTACCAGATCATCGAGCCTCCGATGACCAAGAAGGAACAGGAGCAACTCGACGAGATCATGGACATCTTCATCCGGTCGCTTCAATCGAACATCGAAGAGATCGACACCGAGCCGGAAGCCTACCTCCGTGCCGCGATGGACAAGGTGATCAAATCCTACGGGATGAAGATCAGCAAGAAGTCGAAGTCGAAGATTTTCTACTACATCCGCCGTGACCTGATCGGCTATGGAAAGATGGACGTGCTGATGAACGACGTCAACGTGGAGGACATCTCCCTGGACGGCACCGGCGTGCCCATTTTCGCCTACCACCGCAAGTTCGAGTCCGTTGAAACCACGTGTGTGTGGGACACCGACGACGAACTCGAATCCTACGTCATCAAGCTCGCACAACGGTGTGGGAAGCACATTTCGGTCGCCGACCCTCTGCTCGACGCGACGCTGATGGACGGTTCCCGTATCGTCATGAAACTCGGGCGCGAGGTGTCCACGCGCGGTTCCTCCTTCTGCATCCGGCGTTTCAAAGACGACCCCTTCTCGCCAGCGGACATCGTCGCGTTCCGCACCATGTCGTCCTTGATGGTGGCCTACCTGTGGATCGCGTTCCAGAACGAAGTACCGATGCTGTTCGTCGGAGGTACTGCTTCGGGCAAGACCACGACCCTCAACGCCATGTGCATCTTCATTCCATGGCAGATGAAGATCGTCTCCATCGAGTCCACCCGTGAGGTGAACATTCCCCAGCCCAACTGGGTGCCTGGTTTGACCCGGCAAGGGTTTGGTGGTGAATCGACGGAAGGTGTCATCGGAGAGTTCGAACTGCTCAAGGCCGCGCTTCGTGAACGTCCAGAATACATCATTGTGGGTGAGATCCGTGGTGCGGAAGCCTACGTGTTGTTCCAGGCCATGGCCACGGGCCACTGCGCCTACTCGACCGTGCACGCCGACTCAGTTCCTTCGCTCGTGCACCGGCTTGAGAACAAGCCCATTGACATCCCGCGTGTGTTGCTCCCCGCGCTCGAAGCGTGCTCGATTCAAATCCAGACGAGGATCAACGGAAACCGTGTTCGCCGCACCAAGCAGGTCGTCGAAATCGTCGGCATCGACCCCAACTCGTTGGAAGTCATCACCAACGAGGTGTTCCGCTGGGACGTGTCTTCCGACGACTTCATCTTTAGCGGAAAGTCCTACGTTTTGGAGAAGATCATGGTCAAGATCAACTACAGCCAAGAGGAAATGCGCCGCGAGTTGCGAACGCGCAAGCGCATCCTTGAGTGGATGGTCCTGAACGACATTCGAAAGGCCGACCAAGTGTCCCAAATCGTGACGGAGTACTACGTTCGTCCCCAGGAGGTCCTCGCTCGGGTCGACGGACTCAGGTGAGGTGGAACGACGATGGAGCTCTCCCTCTGGCAGCAGTTCTGCAACCGCCTGCTTGGGCGGATGCTCAAGAAGCGCGCCCGAGCCAACAAGGAACTCTCGGACAACATCATCAAGGGCAAATTGGACATCATGCCCGAGGTCTACATCGCGCAGACCATCCTCATCACCATCGCCGTCACCGCCATTTGCGCCCTGATTTTGGCGGTGGTGTTCTTCCCAGAAATCGGAGCCATCGCGTTGTATGAGGGCCTGATGGACCCTGCCATTGACGACAAGTGCTTCGAATGGGTCTACTGGAACAAGGACCTCTTGAACGACTCCTTGCCCTACCAAGGCTGCCCATACTACCGCACCCGCGTCTTCCCGTCCTTCGCAAAGGTCGCCATCGCCGGTGTGTTCGGCTTCATCGCGCCCTTTGCCACGTGGAAAATTTCCGGCAAGACGGCGGCCACGGCGGCGAAAAAGCGCGGTGACAAGATCGAGAAGTACCTGCCCTACGCCGCGTCCTACACCGCCGCCATGAGCGCGGCCAACGCCACCCCGGGCAAGATCTTCCGTTCCCTCGCCATGAACAAGGACATCTACGGCGACGTGGCGGATGACGCGGCGATGATCTACCGCGACATCACGCTGATGGGCTACGACCTCATCACCGCGATGAAAATGGCCGTGGACCGTGCAGCATCGCCATGGTTGACGGAATTTTTCCAAGGGATGATCGGCACCTTGACCGCCGGTGGTCAACTGAAACTGTTCTTCCTCAACCGGGCAGAGCACTACATGCGTGAAAACCGGACGCGCTTGCACAAGTTCTTGGAAAGCATCGCGCTGTTGGCCGAGTCCTACATTGTGGTCGCTGTGGCCATGCCGCTGTTCCTGATCGTGATGCTCGTCATCATGTTCTGGGTGTCCGGTTCAGGTGCCCAAATGTCGGAAGGCATGCTCTACGGCATCGTCCTCGGCTTCATTCCACTGATTCACGTTGCCTACGCCTTCCTTGTGTGGTCGAGCAGCAAAGAACAGGAAATGTGAGGGGGTGAAGTCATGGCGAAGAAGAAGAAGATCGTCGTTGACCTCGACCTTCCAAAGGACGACCCGACGCAACGGAACTTCCTGATCATCCTCTTTGTGTCCATCATGCTGGGGACCGGATCCGGCCTCTTTTGGATCACCAATTCCGGCTTCCTCGCCACCGCAAACGGTGAGCCGATGTTCACGAACCTCGCGTGTTCTACCATCACGGGGGACCAAGGCTTCAACGGTCCGTCGAAGCCGACCTACGCGATGAACGAAAGCTGTTCCATCCTCAAAGACAACCCGCAGACCGTCGTCTGGGAAGTCACCGAGGGCTGGGAAAACGTCGAGCGCGCAGGCGCTTCCTTCGACATGCCTGGCATCGACCGGGATTTCGTCGATCAAGGGGTCGTCGTGACCCAACCCGTCACCGTCACGTGCAGCGTGGACGCCGTCGAGGCCACGCCGTACACGGTCGCCATCCGTGACAAGTACAAGATGACCCTGGCCTCCAACACAGGCACAGCGGGTGTGGCGGGCGACGATTGCAGCCTCTTCGTGGCCGACCTTGAGCCTGGCGAGCGCTACGAGTTTGGTTTCTGGGTGGACGAACGCGAGCAGATGCTTTCCACGATCACCTTCCGCTTCGAGGCCCAGTACTACGACGGCATCCCGGACAACATGAACAACAAGTCTTTGTGGCTTGGTCCAACCTTGGGAGACTCGCAAATCCGGCCCATGATCTTCCTCAATTTCTTCGGTTTGACCTTCTTCCTCTACATCTTCCCTGCCTCGTATTACGCCGAGCGTGTCGCCCTCAAGCGGAACGAGAAGGAGGACAAGTTCCCTGACTTCCTCCGCGATTTGGCCGAGTACTGGAAGGGTGGCCTTTCCATGACCGTGGCGGTTCAGACGCTGGCCACGTCCGAGTACGGCGCGTTGAACGATGAAGTTCGAAAGATGTCCAGTCAATTGTCGTGGGGCGTCAAATTCGGCGACGTCATCAACATCTTCGCAGAGCGGGTCGGCACCCCGCTCGTCAAGCGTGCCATCTCCCTCATCTCCGAAGCCGACCGTGCCGGTGGGAAGATTTCGGACATTCTCATCACGGCGGCCAACGACAGCCGTGAGATCAAATTCCTTGAGGCCGAACGGCAACGCGCCATCGGGTCCTACATTGCGGTCATTTGGACCTCGTACGGCGTGTTCCTCGGCGTCATCGTCGTGCTGGCCAAGGTGTTCATTCCCGCCATCGCCGATTCCAATTCTGGCGGCGGTGACGGCGGTGACTCTGGTGGACAGAACATCGGGAACATGCAGATTCGTGCCATCGATCCGCTCTTTTTCCTGACCATCTTCTACTACGGCGTCACCATGCAAGCCATGGGCAACGGTGCCATGGCCGGTCTGATGGCCACTGGGCGCATCACGAGCGGCTTCAAGCACTCAGGCATGATGATCGTCCTGGCCATTTTGGTGTTCAACCTCATCGCCTTCTCACCGGATTTGATCGGCGTGCAGGTGCTTGATGGCCTGAATCAATCCGCTGGTCCGTACAGCCCAACACGGCTCAACTAGGTGTGAGCCATGCGGCGTGAGGACGAAGCGGCTCAGGTGCACATCCTCGAGATGCTCACCCTGTTCTGGATCTTCTTCATGTCCGCGACCTTTCTGATTCAGATTCAGGTCCCTGACGCTCCTTCAGTCGCCCTTGATGCAGGCCTTGAGAGCGCCGGCGTGGACGCCTTTACGGCGGCGTTGGCCACGCCGTCCGAGGCGGAAGCGGAAAGCCGCTTGCATGAGCACCTCGAGGCCCAGGATTTGGACGCTGCATGCGCCTTGCTGCAGGACCGGTTGACCGACGGGCACGACGGGAATTGTTGGATTGCAGCCGACCGTGCCCCCGCCTCGCCCCACGGAGACACCGCGACCCCGCTTGGTGGAACCGTGGCCGTGCACCACCTCCTCGTGACCGAGGGCACCGTGTGGACGCTGACGCTCGACGTGTGGCACCGTGGAGGTGGCGTCTGATGCGTCAAAACGAACGTCAGGCCGACGAGCGCGGGCAAATGCTGCTCGCCACGGGCATGGTGCTCCTGCTCTCCCTCATGTCGATGGCCATCTTTTCCATCAAGGTCGCCGGCATGGCCATGCCGCACGAGCCGGCCTCTGACGGTGCACTCCGGACCACGGCCCAAGTCAACGAAGTGCTGCCCGGACTGGTGACTGCCCGGGCGGAGATGTGGATGGAAGCGGGCGACATCGAAGCCGAGGAAGCGGTGCGTCTGGCGATGGAAAGCGCCGTGCGCGACCTGCTCCATCACGGCGAAGTACGCGGCGTTGAAGTCAAACTCATGGAAGCCACCGTTGTTCCAAACGAGGCCACGGAAGGACTGATCGACGTCACGGTGGATCTCGGTGTCTCGGACACCGACGTGCGCATCGAAATTCCGTTGACGTTCACCGTTGACCTGCGCTGATCACGCCTGCCTGGCGTTCCACGCGAGATCCAAATGATGCAGGATGCGCTTGACCTCGTCCTGACGGTCCACGTCGATGATGGGCCATCCGGCCACCTTTGCACGGTCCACCAGGCCGTCCTGAATGGCACGGATGCGGTCGAGGGAGGCGATGTAGCGGTCCGCACGGCGCCATGAAGCCTCCTCGCGTTCCCGCAGCATCGCTTCATGGCGTGATTCGTCTTCCACGCGCAGCACGACGCCAACCGCCACGCCGCCGTCTTGGCGCCATGCCTGAAGCAAGCGGTCCATGGGGATCACATGGACGCCTTCGAGGAGCAGGTCGACGCCTTCGCGCCGTGCGCGCTCCACGGTCGCTTTGATGCCGTGCTCCAGCTCGTCGCAGGTCTCCAACCAGTCCAGCACCGCATCGCCGGTGCCTCCCAGGCTGAAGGAGGAGCGGTGAAGCGCAGGGCGCGTCCGCTCAACGTCTGTGGTGCGAAGCACCTCGCGGATGGCGTCGGTGGACACACATCGGGTGAAGTCCCGTTCGAGCAGAATGCGCCGGGCCGTGCTCGACTTTCCAGCCCCCGATGAACCGGCGACGACGAGCAAGCGCGGCGTGCGCGTGGAGGTGGCGAGGATCGTCGCTTCCGCGAGGCCCACACGCTCGACCATGCAACTTGGGAATCCAAGAGGACTCAAGATGCTATGGACGGTCCATCAGGCGTTTTGGCGCCTTTGCATGGTGACCGAGGCGATCAACAATGAACAAGCGACGGCCAAAAATCCGAATCCTGGCGATGCCTCACCTGTGAGGTCGTCTTTCTCAGTTACTTCTGGGTCCTTTGGAGCATAATCTGATTCATCACCAACGCCGTCACCGTCCGTGTCCTTTGTCTCATTGGCGTCATTCGGGAACGCGTCCTGGTTGTCTCCAACGCCATCGCCGTCACTGTCCATGGTCTCGTTTGCATCGTTCGGATAGGCGTCTGCATTGTCTCCAACACCATCGGCATCGCTGTCCTCGGATTCATTGGCGTCGTTTGGGAAGACATCTGAGTTGTCACCTGTTCCATCCATGTCGGTATCGTTCCATTCATTGGAGTCATTCGGGAACGCATCTTCATCATCTTCGACCCCGTCATTGTCTGAATCTACGGACAAATGTGGGCAATGCATCCAAGGCTCAATGACTTGGGGATATTGATCGTCATTCCAATCCGGAATCCCGTCACCGTCGCAGTCTGGGAACACGGTGACCAAACGAACCGGATCGACCGGGTCGCTGTTCTGGGCGCCGGTCGTTGGAACTTCAGACATGGCTTTGACGTGTTCACATCCATCGACGATTTGACCAAACACGGTGTGTTGTCCATCCAGCCATGAGGGCCCTTGGCCTCCATTACTGTCTTCAGGGATCATGAAAAATTGGCTTCCTCCAGTGTTTGGACTGCTTGTCTTGGCCATGCTGATGGTGCAAATGTCGTGCAAGAGGCCACCGCTTGTTTCGTCCGGGAGGGTGTATTGGCTAGGATGACAGAACGTTGAGGTCGGTTCTGCTTGGCCGTTGCAATATCCATACCAGTCGGCAGCGTAGCCTCCAGTACCATCCCCGTTTTCGATGTCGCCTCCTTGAACCATGAAATCGTCAATGACCCTGTGCATCGTGGTGTTGTCGAAGCAACCGTTTCTTGCGTGCTGCAGGAAGCTGTCAACATGGCTTGGCGCGGCTGAAGCGTTCAGTGAGAGAATCATGGTAGAGGTGTTTGATGACCCACCGCCTGTTGTGTTGTATTCGAACGTCATTGACAACAACGGGCCCCAACCTCCTTGGAATTGCGTGCACTTTTGACCAAGGATTCCATTTGTCGGCCCTATGGTGGATGTCGATGCAGCGACATTGACTGGTGGAACTGAATTGATTTCCGTGACCGTCCCTGTTACCGAGACGGAAAACCCGCTCATCTCGTAATATGAGTTGAATGAAGGATATGTGCCGTTGACCGTGAAACTCACGTCCTGGCCTGCACCGACCTCAAAGTCGCTCTGATGGTATATGAGGGCGCCATTACTATCCACCTGAATGTTCACTTTCTCGATATAGGTTGTCGGATTGGTCGCTGTACATTCAATCGAGAAATTCCCTCCGTCTGTAGCAGATTCAGACTCATTACAATCGATAGCTATGGCAGCAGCAGGGATCTGTGCGGACGTGGCCGGGGCGAGCAACATGGCCACAAAGAGGGCGACGATGAGGCGCTTCATGGACGCAAATTCGTGACCTGTTTATTGAAAATTTAGCCAACATGAACCAGTGTTTGAGCGAAGTCAACTTGATGGCGTGCACCCCGTCCTCGATGCATGGACGAGACTTCGATGTGGATTGGCGGCGCTTGGAC
>QQSJ01000076.1:727-13947 GCA_003602635.1 Candidatus Poseidoniales archaeon | reverse complement strand
GCCATCATTTCCTGCATGACCTCGACCGAGTAATAGTGGCGGCTTCGGTTGCTCGAAATGACCACCAGCGGCTTGGACCAAGACGGATCGGTCAGGTGGGCGGTCGTGATGGTGCCGTAATCGACGCGGAAGTCTGGGTTTCGCATCATGTGGGCGTCGAGTCCCGCGGCCATGGCCTCGGCATGAATGCCTTCGGCGAGGTCCAAATCGATGGAGAGGTCGTAGGTGTAGCGGAACAGGTTCGGAAACACCGGGTCCACGGAGAAGCCTTCGAAGCGGGGCAGGCCAAGGAAATGGGTGCCGACGTAGGTTTGCCAGTGCGGTGAAAGGATGACCACGACGTCATGCTCCACTTCAGCAAGGCTGGAACGAAGCCGATCGTAGCCCCATCGAAGTTGTTCCCAGCCGCCTTCGGCTTTGGGTTCGTTTTGGGGTGGGCTTTCTGCGTACACCAGGTGAGGTGGGTGCGGTGCGAGGCACCCCGCCACAATTTGTCCGCCGCCCATGGCCACAGGTCACGCCTCCGACCTATGAGCCTCACTCTGCGTTGGCCTCAATCCTGAAACGCCCCAGCCTGCACCGAGGGCCATGGACGGCGAGGCAGAGAACGGCGAAGTCATCGCCGTCGCGCCGACCGGCGAGGAGCGGCAAGCGTCGCTGCGCCGCGTCGCTCAGCACGCCGTGCTCCCGCTCCTCTTTGGTGCGGTCACAGGGGCGCTCTGGCAGGTGCTGGTGATGCCTCAGCTCGGGGCGACACAACTGCCCAATCCGATCCACGGCGCCCTCTTTGTGGCGCTTCTGTGCTCCCCCTTGGCTCATCGATCATTGGCGCGTCGGCCCATGGACGAGTGGTGGGAATACGGTGTCGGCTGGGCGGCCGTGGCTGTCCCGCTCAGCCTGGTGTGGACCATTCCTGGACCGCAGGCGCTCCTGTGTGGTGGCTACGTGCTCGGCGTGCTGTGGATGAGCATCACGTCCGCGTGGTCCATGGGTCCAAAACCGCCGTTCCGTCTTGCCATGTGGCACATGATGGGCGTCGGTGTGGGGGCGCTTCTCGGAGCCATTTTTGGATTCGGTTGGGCCTGACGTCCTGACGTGTCATGTTCATGTGTCGCCTGACCATGTTCCGCCATGGTGCAGCCGCCGGCATGGTTTGACCGGCTTGCGCCAAAGGGCAGTTTAGGCCGCTACGCCGTGGCGGGGGTGTTCAACACCGCCATCTTTGCCGTCATGCTCGTCATCCTCGGTTGGGCGGGTGACGTCACGCGCGAACAGTCCGAAGCCTGGGCCGTTGTGTGGGGCATCGCGTGGATGGGCTCCAGCATCGTTGCGCATTGGGTTCACCGAGGGTTCAGTTTCATCCCTTCGACGAGAATCGCGTATTCGTTGTCCACGGCCTTGCCGATTTACACCCTGTCCTTCATCGGCTCATCAGCAACCTTCGGCCTGATCCTTGAATTCACCACGTGGTACATCTGGTTCATCACCGGCATCAACACCGGCGCGTGGGGCATCACGCAATGGCTGCTGAACAGGACGGTGGTTTTCCGTCACGACCGTGCGGTTCGGTTGGCGCGTGCTCAGGAAGAGTAGGACTCCTCTTCGTTGGGGAAATCCTTGGAGCGCACGTCGGCGCAGTAGGAGGTGATGGCTCCTTCGATGGACTCCGCGAGGTTCAGGTAGCGGCGCAAGAAGCGGGGTGAGAAGTCCATCGTGATGCCGAGCATGTCGTGGAGCACGAGGACTTGGCCGTCGACGTCTGGACCTGCGCCGATGCCGATGACCGGGATGGACAATTCTTCGGCCACGCGGGCGGCGAGTTCCCGTGGGATTTTTTCCAGCACCAAGGCGAAACAGCCCGCTTCTTCGAGCAGCCGGGCGTCGGCCAGCAGCTTCTCTGCCTCCTCGTCTTCCTTGGCCCGCACCGTGTAGGTGCCGAACTTGTAGATGGACTGGGGCGTCAGGCCGAGGTGGCCCATGACGGGGATACCGGCGGTCAGGATGCGACGGATGCTCTCCACCACTTCGGAGCCTCCCTCGAGCTTGACGGCATGGGCCTCGGCTTCCTTCATGATGCGGATCGAGGAATCCAGCGCTTGCTTGGAGTTGCCTTGGTAGGAGCCAAACGGCAGGTCGACCACAATGAGGGCACGGTCCACGGCACGCTGCACGCACTGGGCGTGGTAGATCATGTGGTCGAGCGTAATGGGGACCGTCGTCACTTGCCCGGCCATCACGTTGGAGGCAGAATCGCCGACCAAGATGACGTCCACACCGCCGGCATCAACCAGCTTGGCAAGGGAGTAGTCGTAGGCGGTCAGCATGGTGATGGGCTCACCGGCGCGCTTCATTTCCTGAAGGGTGTGGGTCGTGACCTTGCGGGCCTCTGCGTGAACGGACATGGCGGGAACCCGGACCGTCGTGGGTGGGTTCCGACTTCAAGCCACCCCTGCGTTCAGGGTTCGTCGGCGACGCAGATGTTGACGGCTTCTGAGAAGAAACCGAGGCTCCATTCGCCTCCTTCTCGGCCTACACCTGAATGCTTCACGCCTCCAAAGGGAACGCGCAAATCCCGGTGCAACCACGTGTTGACCCACACCATGCCGGTGTCCATGCGTGCTGCGAAACGACGGCCTCGCTCGGCGTCGCCGGTCCACACGGAACCCGCCAACCCATAGTCGGTGCCGTTGGCGATGGCGAGCGCTTCTTCCTCGGTTTCGAACGGATGCACGGTCACGACCGGGCCGAAGATCTCCTCTGTCGCGCAGCGGCTGTCTGGCGACAGGCCGGCGATGACCGCGGGCGTCAGATGGAATCCAGTCCCAGGTCCGCGCGTGCCTCCGGTGAGGATCTGGCCGCCTTCTTCCAAGGCGAGGGCGAGGTAGCCCTCGACCTTGTCTCGATGAGCGGCTGAAATCACCGGGCCGATGCCAAACGCCTCCACGGCTTCCACGA
This sequence comes from Candidatus Poseidoniales archaeon, assembly GCA_003602635.1. GTDB lineage: Archaea > Thermoplasmatota > Poseidoniia > Poseidoniales > Poseidoniaceae > MGIIa-L3. The sequence continues at coordinate 10,992 of QQSJ01000076.1, read as the reverse complement.
AGCGGGGCACAAAGGCATCGTACATCGAAGCGTGGACGAGCACACGAGAGCCGCAGAGGCAGATCTGTCCCGAGTTCAGGAAGCCTGCCCGAACCACGCCGGGCAGGACGGTGTCAAGGTCCGCGTCGTCGAGGATGATCGTGGCGTTTTTGCCCCCCAATTCAAGGCTGAGTTTCTTGAACATCGGAGCCGCGGTCGCGGCGACGATTCGTCCTGTTGACGTGCCTCCGGTGAAGGAGATGGCCGTGATGCGAGGGTGTTCGACAATTGGCTGACCCACCTCAGGACCCAAACCGTGCAAGACGTTCAGAAGGCCTGCAGGAAGGCCCGCCTCATGGGCCAGTTCACTGAAGCGATGGGCGGTCAGGGGCGTGATTTCCGAAGGCTTGGCGACGATGGCGTTCCCCATCAGCAAGGCTGGCGCCACCTTCCACGTCAACAGATAGAGCGGAAGGTTCCACGGTGAAATCAAGCCGACCACGCCGATGGGCTTGCGAAGCACGTGGTTCATCGCGTCGTCCATGGCAAAGGTTTGCGGTTGCGAGGTGCGGCCAAGGTCAGCAAAGAATCGGAAGTTGCGGATGCACCGGTCGATGTCCACGTGCCGAGCCACCTCCCACGGCTTTCCAGTGTCCAGGGCTTCAAGTTCGGCCAACGTGTCGGCGTTGGCTTCCATCACGTCCGCAATCCGGTCAAGCATGTCAGCACGAGCCGTGATCGGCATGGCTCCCCAAGCCGGTTGCGCCGCTTCCGCCGCCTTCACCGCTGCTTCGACGTCTTGAGCGTTTGAGCGCGGGAGGGTGGCGGCCACCGTCCCGTCCATTGGGCCAACGTCGTCCATGCGTTGACCGCTCTGCGCTTCATGCCATGTGCCGCCAATGGCGTTGAGCACATGGATCGGGGTGGGCATGCTTAGGCCTCCACGTCGTAGAGCCAGCGGTCCGTGTCCGGGTCCCATTCGTCCCAGGTGGGGACGTTGTCAAGCCGAGGCACCAATTCTGGAGGCACGATGCCTGGCACGAGGAAGGCCTTCTGGCGATGAAGCGGGTACGGGTTGCGCAGTTCGATGCCAAGCACGCCCAACACGGCTCGGGCCACATACCACGTGGCCTGAGCGTTCCAGCCGTGAGCGATCTTCACCACAAGGCCGAGGCCCTTCGGGTAATCCGGATGCGAAATCGCCAATCCAAGCAAGCCATCGGCTCCTTCTTTGGCGATGACTTCGCCCCCTCCTGCCTTGATGATGGTCGAATCCAAGCGGTTGAATCCACCGACCAGGTCCGGATGGCGGCACATGGCCTCCCAGATCCAATCCTCGTGGCGATCGGCCACCAAGCCAGCGTAAATGATGGCCAATTCGGACACGGTGTTGGACACCGTTGGAAGACCGCATCCGTCTTTGGCGATTCGCAGGGGGTCCCAGTCGTTCCCAAGGAAGCGTCGGATTTGGTCCATGTAGGCATGGAAGACTTCGTGCGTTGGGAGCGTGTAACCGGCACGGTTCCATCCCTTGGCGCGGCATCCATGCAAAATCGCCGCGTGCTCGCCAGAGCAGGTATGGTACCACCGTCGTGGGCGCCGGACTTGCCGTCCAAACTGGATGAGCGGGACGTCAAGTGGCGTCAGCATGAGTGGCCATTCAGATTGATTGAGCAACGATTGGGCTGCTGCGACGTGCTCCGTGTCGCCGTTGTGGCTGGCGACCGCGATGGCCTTTTGCTCCCACGAGCAACCTTCCAACTCTTCGACGAAGGCCTTGATCATGAACGGCTTCATCATCGATCGGCCGTAGCAGAGGACGTTTCCTCCGAAGGAGTGGATCACTTCGTCACCGTGGGCCCACGCCACAGCGCCGTGAATCGTCGTTTCAGACACGCCGTTGCGTCGGTAGTCCACCAGCGGTTCCCACTCGACGTCCCTTCCTGTCGGTACACCCTCAACGTGCTCCCCAAGCGGGGAGGTGGGATAGAGGCTGGAGCCCGGAAGGCCGGGGGCCACGGCAGATCCGTCGTTGTTCATCAGGCATCGTCCCCCTGAAGCCGTGCTTCAACGCGTGGGACGACTTCGGTCATGTAGGCGTGCATGTTGCGTTTGACACGTTCATTGTCGTGGTTGAAGAAATCAAACCAAGCCATGACCCGGTCCTCTGGATGGAAGCGCTCAAGCAATTGCTCAACCACGTCCTCCACGTTTCCAATCAAGGCGTTGTTCGCTGCTCGGCTCACCTTGCTTGGATCGAGGGTCCCTTCGAGGGCGGTCCAATAGGCCGCAAGGGCAGCTTCCGCCTCCTCATGGGCTGCGTTTCGGCGCTCTTCGGCGTTCAAACCCTCCTCGTGGTTCAGGAACACGAAGACCGTTCGGGGCATGTGCCCACGTTCCCAAGGTCCTCCATCGGGGTGGAAGCACGCCTGCATCCGTTCGTGGGTGGCGTTGATGACCTCAGGAGAGGTGATGGAGAGGTTGAACACGCGAACCGGAGCAAGGGTGTTGAGTTCCACCTGCGCCTTTGGGTCGTGGGTTCCGGCGACCAAGACAAGGCGTTCTCGCGGTGGGTTGCGGGGGACGATGCAGAGGTCCTCGAACACGTATCGGGGAGAGACCTCGATGGATTCAGGAGCCTCAGCGAGGCCGTCACGGTCGACGGCAGCGGACTGGACGTTCTCCCAATCCTCATCGCTTCGGAAGAGGGCGCGGTTGAGCACCGTCGGGCGGGCTTGATCGCCGTTGACGACTTCGCCGTTCAACAAACGGAGGAACACCGTGGCCGCTTCAAGGAAAATTTGGCCACGAAGGGCGGGCCACGCTGCGGCTTCGACTTCGTCGCGGGCATCGATGCCGTAGGGACGGGCCATGAATTCGAACCGGCCTGAGGCAAAACCGACGTGCAAGCGCCGACGTCCACCGGGGTCGATGCGATCAAGATGCGTCAGGGTGTTGGCGATGCGCTCGGCTTGAGCGATGGGTCCACCGGAGGCAAGGATCGACAGCACCGCGCTTCCCATGTCGATGCGAGAGGTCGCTCGGAACGATTCCAACGCCAACTGCGGGAAATCCGTGCATAGGCCGACTTCACCCGGCCAATGGGGCACGACAGGGCGGCTGTTTTGCTTCTGGATTTCAGTGGAAAGGTGGGCTTGAGCCACCCAAGCGACGCCGAACCCGAGTTCGTCGGCCAAACGGAGTTGGTCGAGGTAATGCTCGAACATCACGGCTTCGCTGGGCATCGTTCCGGTATGGTCCGGAGTGTGCGAGATGGAGAAGAAGATGTCGTGGTCCACACCCTCACCCGCCACGGGGAGCGGTCGGCAACCTATGAGATGCACGCACGTCAGGCGCGGTCGGCCAGGTCCGTGAGCGCCTTGATGCGTTCCCGCACTTGCTCTGGTGCCGGGAGCCCGACGGCCATGAACGCGTGCACCACGTCGGAGAGATGCAGCATGGCCGTGGACCAGTCCTCAGCGATTTCAGCGATGTCCGCCAACCCCCAAGCGGCCACAAGTTGACCTGAGAGGTCACCCAATTCCTTCGCCAAATCCATCGAGCGCACGAGGTGGTCGCTCGCCAGATCGACTTCGCCGATGGTCGCGTGAAGGTGCGCCAAGTCGGCCAACGTTTCCATCACGCCTTCGTGGTCTTCAAGGCGTTCAAGGACGCCAAGACGCTCCATTTGGGTCTCGATGGAATTGGACATCAATTCCATCGCACGCTCGCACGAGGCTCGAACGGCCAACCCGTACGAACGGCCTTCCTCGTCTCCGCTTTCTTGGCGCAGCCTCAGCGAACGGTTGACCAAGGCGTGTGCCTCTTCCCAACTCTGGTTCGCATGGTGAATCAACGCCACATGGTGCAGGGCTGCAGCGGCGAGGCGGACGCCGTTCTTGCGCCCTTCCATGTCCGTGGCAAGGGTGAGCAACGCATCCACGTCGCCTGTTTGCCCACGCCGAAGTTGCTCAAGCGTGACCCAGCCCTTCTCGACGTCGTCCGCTGCTGCGGCTTCGGCCCGGACCATCAGGTCCTCGGCCAGTTCGGCTCGCCCCACTTCATCGGCCAGCGGAATCAAACGAAGCGCCAGCGGTGTGTCGATGTGCTTCATGCCTCCGCCTTCCACCAAGGCGTCAAGCAGTTCACGCGCCTGTTCGGTGGTGACCTCGCCTTCCATGCTGCTTCCCCCAACCGGTGGCGTTTGAACGCACCGCTTCAGATGGACCTGAGTCGTCCGCCGTCCACCGCAAGGCTGACCCCGCGGATGGCGCCTGCCGCTGGGAGGGTCAAGAAGGTCAACGCCGCCGCCGTTTCGAGCGGGTCGATGAGGCGGTCGATGGGGACTTGATCCATCCATCCGCGGTGGACGTCCTCCGCGCTCTTTCCGGTTCTGGCTTGGATGGAGTTTGCAAGCGAACTGAGTCGGTCTGTTGCGGTGAATCCTGGAAGGACGTTGTTGATGGTCACGCAAGGCGGAAGTTCACGAGAGAGCGTTTTCGCCCATGAGGCCATCGCGCCACGGAGGGTGTTGGAGACGCCGATGTTTGGAATCGGCTCCTTGACCGAGGTGGAGATGATCTGCACGATGCGTCCGTATCCAGCGTCCTCCATCGAAGGAACGAGCCCTTTGACGAGGGTGTGCGATGCATGCAAGTGCCGTTGAAAGGGGGCGAGGAACTCGTCGACGTCAGCGTCGATCAGTGCACCGCCCGGTGGGCCACCTGCATTGTTCACGAGGATGTGCACCGGACCGTCGCTGAGCAGCGATTCGACCGCAGTGCTGACGGCTTCGAGGTCTTCCAAGTCCAGCGCCATCGCCGTGTGCGGTCCGGGGCCAAGTTCACCGAGTTCGGACACAAGCGCTTCGAGCTTGTCCACCGAGCGAGCGGCCACCACGGTCGATGCGCCGGCTGCGGCCATCATGCGTGCCGTGGCCGCGCCGATTCCGCCGCTGGCGCCACAGATCAAGGCTCGACGCCCAGCGAGGGCCTTCGCATGGAAGGGAAAGTCGTGCCCGAGGAGGTCCATGGCCGGGGGTGGTCGGCTTCGCCCTTAAGCCACCGGGTCCACGCCTTCGTCGAATTCGTCGAGCAAGCGCTCACGAAGCAAGGGGATGGTGTCGTCACAGAGGACCAGCACGGTGGCCAAAACGCTGCGACGCCCACGTTCCAGACCGGCGGCGTGCAGGGCGCTGTACATGGCGAGTCCGGCACGCTTGACGGGCGGCAAGTGCACGTATGGGCTTTGAACGCCCATGGCGTTGTCCACGGCCGCCATCGCGTCCAAGCGAAGCGCGGCTTGGTGGAACACGTCTTCGAGGTAAGACGTGAGCGCAGCGTCCTTCGAGAGCGCGTGGTGCAGATCTGCCATGTGCAGGCCGACCTGGTTCTCCACCCATTGCTGGTGCGCCTGAGCGTTGCGGGTGCGGGGCGTGAAGAACTCGAGCTTCGCCATGTCGCGAAGGTGGCGTGACAAGGCCGACTTGGCCTTCAGCATGTGCTTCTTCGCCACCTTCATCGGCAGTCCGGTACGTTCGAGAAGGCGCGTTTGCACGTTCGAGACGCTCGCCGGTGCCATGGGGTAGAGAGCGCCGTAGAGGCTCACGCAGGCTGCAGCCAGGATGGCTTGCTTCTGCTCAGGGGTGAGCTTGTTGGCGTCGCGCTCCTCCTTGGTCTTGCCCGTGCTCGTGGCACGGGACCATTGGCCCGAGGGCTGAATCAAGTGAATGCCCTTGGATTCGGCCTTGGCGAGGATGGCTTCGGCACGCTTCGTCAACTTCGTGCACTTGTGGTCCAAGCGGACCGGACGAAGCAGATCGTCGAGCATGTTGGCGTCGTACATCGCGTTCGCGAGGGCTTGGCCGTTTTCGTCGGCGATCAGTTCCCACACCTTAGCGGCGGTGTGTTGTGGCTGGCTCGGCTTCGCGAACTTGTTGTGGGCCGCCATCCTGTGCATCAAGGCACGCTGACTCGCAGGGACGTCGCGAAGGTCTGCGCGTCCGGTGCTGAAGGTTGAGCCGGTGGCTTCGTGGTGGTACGGGTTGCCCACGCGCGTGGTGCCGTGGCCTTCCGGTACGTAGTTCGAGTTCGTCGGCGGTGCGGGGGCGTCAAAGGTCAGGCCGCACACGCCGCACGCCAATTCGTCGTGGAGGTCGTCCAAGTGCAGGGTGCCCCCGCAATCCGTGCAATCTCCGTGTCCTCCGCTGCTGTTTCCAATGCTCGCCTTCATATGTTCTCAACTCCGTCCTTGTCTTGCAAGCGGCATGACGCCGCCTCCGAGAACAAGAACAGTATCTTGTTGCCACAGGCCCTATATGAACCTGACGGTTTTTGGCCTGTTTTCAATTGAAGATGGAGTTCATGATTCAAACAAGAAGCGTTCAAGAACTGCATCTTGAATCTCCTTCCAACATTCTTGTCGGGGGTCGATCACGGTGTAATGGTCCCCTGGGAGCCGCATCATGGTGACGTCCACGCCTCGGCTGGCGTACGCCTCTGTGCAGGCCTCGCTCATGGATGGTGGCACATCTGTATCATTCGCCCCATGAGCCATGATCACAGGGCAGCGTGGGCTCAGATGAATGGGGTTCAGGTCCTTCCAAGGGAGGGCTTCGGACGACGGCGGTTGGCCGACCCACCGCTGCGTTGCATCGCCTCCGTCGGACAAGCCCGCTTGATCTGCTTCCACAAGGTCGCTGACCGCGGCTTGTGCGATGCAGAACGTTGGCGCCCGCTCCGACAAGGCCGAGAGCACAAGGGCCAGATGCCCACCCGCGGAATGGCCGATGACGGCCGTACGTGTGGCGTCCACGCCATCAAGCCCCTCGAGGTGGCCCCACGCTCGAAGCGTGTCCGAGATCGTCTCCTGCCACACGCCCTCGTCCTCAGGACTCCAACGGCGGTATTCGACGTTCCACACGATGAGCCCAGCTTCGGCCAGGGCTTCGGCCATCGGGGTCATGAGGGAACGGTCGAAGGCTTGCTTCCAGAAGCCTCCATGGAGGAGCATCACGGCAGGTGTGCCTTGTTCGTTGGTGAACGGGCCCTCCTCGAGCGGAAGGTGGAGGTCGGCCACGTGATCCGGCCCGTCGCCCCATCGAATCTCCTTGCGCACGGCAAGCCGTTGCGGAGGGGGGGCGTCAACCTGTCGGCTCAGGGACAGAACCGGCGTCGGTCACGTGGGAAGAGCACCGTTTCACGCACGTTCTTGGCGCCGGTGAGCACCATCAGGATGCGCTCCACCCCGAGGCCCCAGCCTGCGTGCGGTGGCACGCCATGGCGGAAGCCAGCCACGTAGAATTCGAATTCTTCAGGATCGAGGTCCATGTCCCGGAGGTTGTCGCAGAGGACGTCAATGCGGTGTTCTCGCTGGCCCCCAGAGGTCATTTCGTCCCGGCCAAAGTTCAGGTCGAAACCACGGCTCAGTTGGCGTCCAGTGGAACCCTCCTCCCCTTCGACTTGGTGGATGTAGAAGGGCTTGAGATCCATGGGCCATCGCGGAATGAAGTAGAACTGAGGGAGGCCTTGAGCCAGCAAATCGCTGTTCTCGGCATCGATGTCGTCGCCCCACTCGATGGAACCGCCGCGTTCCTTGATGATGCGGATGGCGTCGTCGTATTCCACCCTCGGGAAGGGCAACTCGGGGACGATGACCTCGATGGCTTCCTCGTCCTGAGATGCACGCCATGCGTTGATGGATTCAATGTGGCCTTGGCAAGCAGCATCGTTGGCCACCGACGACCAGATGTGGTGGAGCATGCGTTCAAGGACGCCCATCACGTCATCGTCGGTCGACCACGAGGATTCAATGTCGAAGGAGATGAACTCGTTGAGGTGGCGGTAGGTGTCGTGCTTTTCTGCCCTGAAGGCAGGGCCGATTTCGAACACACGTTCGAGGCCACCGCTCATGCACAATTGCTTGAACAACTGGGGCGATTGGTTCAGGAAGGCAGGGGTGTCGAAGTACATCATTGGGAAGAGGTCGGTGCCGCCTTCGGTGGCCGTGGCCACAATCTTCGGTGTGTGGGTCTCAATGAAACCCTCGGTGATCAGGTGCTCGCGACCGTACTGGAGCACCTTCGCACGCAACCTGAACATGGCGTTGACGTGCGCTCGACGAAGGTCGAGGAATCGGTTGTCAAGGCGCGTGTCCAAGCCAGCCCCGACCGTGTCGGTGACCCCAAGGGGCAGCGGTGCTTCCGCTTCGGCGAGGACGGCTACGGACGTGGCGAGCACTTCGTAGGCGGGGGGAGGCGGGGTTTCACCTTCCTTGGTCTTTGGAGGGCGCTTTTGGGCGACCGTCCCCGTTACGGTCAGGGTGCTCTCACGGGTCAGGCCCTGCAAGAGGCTCAATTGCTCCTCGCCGAGGGTGTCCGCTTTGGCAAAGACCTGGGTCATCCCGGTGCCGTCCCGAAGGTCGGCGAAGCAGATGGCGCCCTTTCCACGGCTGGCGTGCAAAAAGCCCGCGACGGTGACCTCTTGGCCGATCAAATCGGCGCCTTCGCGTTGAATTTGACCAAGGGTGTGGGTGCGGTACGCCGTAGGGTGCCACGTCTCGTCCATGCTTCGGGCGCGTCCTTGCCGCTCATCAAGCCATCGTCGTGAACGCCGCGTTCGCCTGAGGCGACCTTTCATATGCGTCGGTTCCGGGGCCACGGTCATGGCCGTCGAACTCTTCACGTCCGAATCGGTAACCTCGGGCCACCCAGACAAGCTCTGTGACGCCATTTCTGATGCGATCGTCGATGCATGTTTGGCCGTGGACTCGAACGCCCGCGTGGCCGTTGAAACCCTCGTCAAGGGCGCTCCCGACAAGAGCATCATCGTGCTCGCAGGTGAGGTGTCCCTCGTTGGAACGGCTCCGGATTACGCGTCCCTTGCACGTTCCGCCGCCGCAGCGATCGGTTACACCGACCACGCCATCGGCATGGACGCCACAGATCCTGCCCTCACCGACGTTCACGTTCACATCACCACCCAAGCGGCCAACATCGCTCAAGGGGTCAACGACCTCGGCGAAGCCCAAGGTGCGGGCGACCAAGGCCTCATGTTTGGCTACGCGTGCGACGAAACCGAAGCGTACGACGGTCTGAAGGGCCGCTACTTTCCCCTCGCCGCGGCGCTTTCTCAGCGCTTGACGCGCCGCCTGACCGCCGTTCGGGAGAACGGTGTGCTCCCGTGGGCTCGCCCTGACGGAAAGTCGCAAGTGACCGTCCGCTACGAGAACGGGTCTGCGCCTGTGGTCGACACGGTGGTCATCGCCATTCAGCACGACAACGCCCTCATCGACGTTCACGGCAGCGAAGAAGCCGAGCGCGCCTTCATCCAAGCGGAAATCCGCTCGAAGGTCGTCGAGGAGGCCATTCCGGCCGAATTGCTTCCAGACAACTACCGGTTAGTGGTGAACGGAACGGGTCGCTTCGCCGACCCTGGCGGCCCTCACGCCGATGCAGGCCTCACGGGTCGGAAAATCATTGTCGATACCTACGGCGGCATGGGCCGCCACGGCGGCGGTGCCTTCTCTGGAAAGGATCCGTCCAAGGTGGACCGCTCGGCTGCCTACGCCGCTCGCTGGGCCGCCAAGCACGTCGTCGCGGCCGGCTTGGCCACGAAGTGTGAGATTCAACTGGCCTACGTCATCGGCGTCGCCGAGCCGGTGAGCCTTCGTGCAGAATCCTTCGGCACGGCCTCCATGGACGACAACGCGCTGTCCTCCTTGGTTCGCGACGTCTTCGATTTCCGTCCAGCCTCCATCGCCTCACGCCTCGATTTGCTGCGGCCGATTTATGCACCAACCGCTGCAGGCGGTCACTTTGGACGTCATGCCGGCGACGACGGAACCTTCCCGTGGGAAGCCCTCGACCAAGGCATCATCGACGCCCTCCGTGCTTGAGCAGAAGCGTCGCTTCCATCGGTCGAAAGTCCGGTGGCCTCAAGAGGCATTGGCCCGAGGCACGAACGGTTCCAATGAAGACAGAACGCCGCTCCGCCGTCGTCCTCGTGGTTTCTCTCTTGCTTGTCAGCCTCAGTCCGGTCATCGGATCGGCGGCAGCCGACGACGCCATTCATCTGTCCGTCGACGTCCAGCACGTCGTTCTCTCGCCGGGTGGGGCGGCCAACGTGACGTTGACCGTCCTCAACAACGGGTCGTCCATTGACAGCTTCACCGTCGAGGTGGATGACGCCTCACTTCACCCCTCTTGGGAGGTTCTTGCGTTGGACGAAAACGTCACCAACGTGTTTCCGACCTGGTCAAAGAACACCACCATCGTGGTACGCTTGGAC
>QQSJ01000076.1:0-715 GCA_003602635.1 Candidatus Poseidoniales archaeon | reverse complement strand
CGGGCCTGCCGTCCCATGCCGACACCGTCGATCTCGTGGTGTCCGATGCCGACGGCACCGCCGAAACCCGTCTGACCCTTGCCCTCTCCGTGGCTGAATTGACCGCTCCTCGAATCGAGGCCTCTGGCGCAGGGAACGGTGGCCTGGTTGTGCTCAATCCTGGGGACGTTGTCGACGTGACCGTGCCCGTGCACAACGACGGGAACGTTGTCGACACCATGCTGTTGGAGGTCAACGCCAATCCCGACCTCGCCGGATTCTGGGCCAACTGGACCTCCACGGGTGGAACTTCCAACGTGTCGGACAACCAAACCGGGAACACCACCACGGCCACGCCGTCAGCCGAGGTCCTCATGTACGGCAATTCCTACACGGCAGCGAACGGGCTCAACGGCCTGCTGCAAGCCCTTCTTCGTGAAGTCGGTGACGCCAACGTGTCGGCCAACGCTGGCGGCGGAATGACCCTCGAAGGGCACCGTGCGAAGGTCAACGCGAGCGGTGACGCTTGGAACACGTCGCTGAGCAGCCAAGATTGGGACCTCGTGGTGCTGCAAGATCAATCCCAGATTCCCGGATTCCCACGCACGCAGTCTCAATGGCTGGATTCCCGTGACGCCGCCATCGCCTTGGGCGAGCGTGTGGAAGACGAAGGGGCTGAATTGATGCTGATGATGACGTGGGGACGTCGTTCTGGCGATTCGATGAACTCCGCGCG
>QQSJ01000075.1 GCA_003602635.1 Candidatus Poseidoniales archaeon | reverse complement strand
GGGGACCAGAAGGAGCGCATCCTGCCCAAGGTCTGCTCTGGCGAGTGGATTGGCGCCATGGCCATGTCCGAACCTGACGCTGGCACCGACGTGCTCGGCCTGAGCACCACCGCGGTGAAGCAGGGCGACGGTACGTGGCTGCTCAACGGCCGCAAGATGTGGATCACCAACGGTGTGCTCGACGAAGAAGGCACGCCTGCCGACGTGGTGTGGGTTTACGCCCGGACCGGTGAGGACGAGCGTGGCCGCGTGCAGATGAGCACCTTCCTCGTAGAGGCCGGCATGCCTGGCTACAGCGTCGGTCAGAAGATCATGGACAAGACCGGCATGCGTGCGTCAAACACGGCTGAACTTGTGTTCGAAGATTGCGTGGTCCCGGCCGCAAACCTTGTCGGTGACGAAGGCGGTTCCTTGGTCCACATGATGGGCAACCTCGAGATCGAGCGTCTTGCCCTAGCGGCCATGTCCCTCGGCATCGGCCGCCGTGCGCTCGAAGAGATGAACCAGTACGCCACGGACCGCACGGCCTTTGGAAACAGCATCCGTGACTTCGGTCAAATCCAGCGCCACATCGGTGAGTCGTGGGCCAAGTACCGTGCGATGCGCGCCTACATCTACGACACCGCGTCCAACCTTGTCCTTGGCCAAGCCGGACAGCGCCTCGATTCCGACGGTGTCAAGCTCTACGCCACGACGGCGGCCAAGGAAATCGCCGATGCGGCGATTCAGGTCATGGGCGGCTACGGCTACGTGGCGGAATACCACGTCGAGCGGTTGTGGCGCGACGCCAAGTTGCTCGAAATCGGCGGTGGAACGCTTGAGTCGCACCAGAAGAACATCACGCGCGATCTTGCGAAGATGCACGATGCCATCCTCCGCTGAACGGCGAACATCTTCGCCACAGTCCTATATGCGGCTGAAGGCAGTGGAAGCCATGGACGAGGCCACAGGCCATGAGCCTTTGACGAGGTCCACGCGCCCTTCATTTCTGGGCCGTAAGGTGGTGGCCTCGGCCGTCTTGGTGATGCTCCTCGGAGCCTACCTTGCGCTCGATGCTTACGTGTGGTCCGAGCGGGATGTCGTGAAGACGAATCCACCTCCGGCGAGTGAGCTCCAACCGGGAAGGGTGTTGTCGGACGAGCCCGTCTACATCAGCGGGGAGGGGACTGGAAACTTCCGCACGCGTTGCGACGAGTCGCACGTCAACCACGACGACCCCTTGGTCTACCCAGGGCAGGTCGATGCTGCGCATGAGCACGTGTTCTTCGGGTTCCCCGAAACGGACGCGTTCACCACCGTAGACGACCTCATCAACGCGACAGCACCCACCACGTGCGAAGGCGGCTCGCTGAACCAGGCCGCATACTGGGTTCCATCCCTCTACGCAGCCGACGGCACCCGTGTGCCTTACGTCGAGCCCTTGTTCTACTACAAGAGCGGGTTTCACATTCCAGCAGATCTCATCCAAGCGCCGCCTGAGGGTTTGGTGATGATCGCAGGCCACGACCGGCCAGAACCGCAAGACGTGATCAGCGCAAAATACCGTTGCGAGCATTGGGAGGCGCCTTCACCGCAGTTCGACGAGGGTGATCCCATGGATCACGTGCCGTATTTGCCGGACTGCCAACCCGGTGAACTCCTCGAGTTCAGGGTGGTCTTTCCACAGTGTTGGGACGGCGTGAACCTTACCTCCGACAATCAGCGCAGCCACATGTCCTACCCAATCCTCGCAGAAGCACCGCACACCGGGACGGGGCAATGCCCCGATTCGCACCCTGTGCCCATTCCCGAAATCTCGTACAAGTTTGCGTACTGGGTGACGGAAGAGACCGGGCCGTCGGACACGTGGTACCTCTCGTCAGACATGAACGCATCACATCCGAATGGCTCTTCCTTGCACGGGGACTGGATGAACGGCTGGGATGCGGACATCATGGACCTCATCGTCCAAAATTGCATCAACCCAGGGTACGATTGTGGCGTTGGCCTGCTCGGAGACGGCACCCGTTTGCAAGAACTTGATTGAGCGCCTTTGGTGTGCTTCGCTCAAGCCTCGTACTTGTTCCAAGGGTCCTTGGAGTCTGCTTTGCGGTAGAAATTCACGCCTTCATGCATGGTCCACTCAAAGCCATGGGCGTCGGTGCTTTGTGCCGGATCATCAACGGACGGCCCCTCCTTCACCACAGGTCCAGGGGTTGGCTCAGGCAGGACATCTGCGGACGCAGGTGTGTGTTGTGCGGTGGTTTGGCCGGGTGACGAGACTGGAGCAATACGCAATTCGTTGTCTGAGTACGTCAACTCGTGAATTTCAATCCCTTTGCTTTGCATCAGGGTATTGTCCAAGTGGAGGACGTGGCCCTCGAACGCCTTCGTGAATCGGAGCATAGGCAGCCAAATCAGTGGATAAAACACCATCACAAGGCCAACAGTGGTCAGTAAAATCGACCCGACAAACAGAATGCCTTGTCCAATGTTGCCGCTTTCCACAGCAGCATTGGCAATCCTCCATGCGGTTTGGAAAAACAAGACAACAGAACCCATGCCTGCGGCCACGTTGGTCAGATCGTTTGCCTTCTCACCGATGGGAGACATCGATCGTGTCTTCTTGTCAACGATTGAGAGGGAGCTGTACCGTAACACCAAGACGGGGGCCACCAAAGAGGTCAGGAAGGGCGACAGCATCATGAACATCAGGATATCCTCGGACAAATACGCTTCGAAAATTCGGTCTCCTGGCGTCGAATTCTCCATGACACAGGAGGAATCGCATGCATCAGCCACGCCACCTTGCCCCTCATCGCAAAAGCCCACAAGATCTACGGTGCCGTCCTGGCACATCGCTGCGTCTGGGATGTTGCCTTCGGTGACCATCCCAATGTTGGATTGAGCCACGAGGCTGATCAGGAACACCAAGACAAACACGGCCGTGAGGCTCATTTTCCTCGTCGCTCGGAAGAGTTCGGTTCGGGTGGACGTGGGGTGGAGTTGGTATTCTGAAAAGCGGATGAGGAATTT
>QQSJ01000074.1 GCA_003602635.1 Candidatus Poseidoniales archaeon | reverse complement strand
TGCCCGACGTTGGGGCATACTTGGCCCTCTTCGAAGCCACCACGGGCGTTACGCCTGACCACATCTGCGGCAAGCCAAATCCTGGCATGATCCTCCATGCCGTGGAAGCCCTCGGTCTTCGCCCGGATCAATGCGCCATGGTCGGTGATCGGCTCTACACGGACATCGCGATGGCCAACCGGGCCGGTGTGGTCGGCGTGCTCGTGCTCTCTGGCGAGGCCACGGAAGAGGATGTAGCAGCCTTGCCCGCCGATGCCTTGCAAACCCCCGACGTGATCGTTGGGAGCGTGGATGAATTGTTGCGCTGAGGCCCACCATTTGGCTTAAGCCGCAGGGAACGATGGCCGCGCGTGCACCGTCCACTTGTCATGGTGCTCGTGCTTCTGGCGGCCTCGCTCGCCGGATGCGTTTCAGGCGAACCACCGGTGCTTGAGGTGACGGCCAGCGAAACCGATACGGCGGTCGTTGAAACCTATCAGAACGGTGTGCTCGTGGAAAGGACTGGGGCAACGGTCTCCCTCGATTTCTCCGGGTCCACCTCTGCCGTGACGTACGCCGTAGCGGTCTCTGACGGCCGGGCGACCATCGAGGCCTCGGCCGACGAAGGAGGCATGCTCAACCTCACCTTCGATGAGCATGGTGTGTACAACATCACCGCAACCGCCGTCGATGCCAAGGGTCGAGAGGCCAGCAAAAACCTCGTTGTCCGCGTCAACCTGCGGATTGAGTGGAGCGAAGAAGCAACGCAAGACCCGGCCTCCTTGTCCTTTGATCCCTTGCCGATGCACGGCGGACCGATGGCGGACTACATCACCATCGAGTCCGTGGTCAGCAACCCCGAACTGATTGAGAACTTGGGTGGCGGACGCGAAGTGGACATCACGTGGCAGTTGATTGACCCGTTAGGCGGGGCATGCCAGCAACACACCGACGTCGTGCATGAGGGCTCCTCAGCGGCATGGAACACGCTTCACTTCAACACCTACGAAGCCCACGAGTTGGCCGTGCAATACGACGAAGGCCAGGATGAGCTTGACGTGCTGCATACCGTCATCGTGGTCTACGAAGCACCGGCTTGACCGGATCACCCCATGGACCCGAGCGCCATCAGAACCAGGACGAACAGCACCACCACACCAATGGCAAGCACGACCGTAGCCAACACCAAGCTACCCCCAAAGAGCAGTGAAACGGCCCCGACCAAGCGTTGGAGCGGCGTGTCCCATTCTACCACGGCTTCCGTATCGGTCGAACCGGCGACGCCGTGTTGCGCTTGGGTCGGTTGATGCGTCACCAGAGGTGGCGGGCGCACCGCTTGAGCAACGACAGGCAGGATGATGGCGATGGGAACCAGAAGACAGCATGCAACCCCGACATAATTCAGCGCCTCGGGATTTTCTATGAAACCGCCACCGGTGCAGGACATGACCATCTCGCCATCCATTTCGATCTCTGTGCAGTTTTCTGGGTCAGGACCGAGTTGCCCCAATCCACCCATGAACACCAGGATGGCCAACACCCCGACGGCAATGCCTGCGATGTTGAGGCGCATGGCCAGCGTACGGGCTGAAGCGTATTGGTCGGAAAGCGCCTCCATTGGATCTCGCTTGGCAGGCGATGCCGCGGCCATGTCCTGTTCAGTTCCGCATGAAGGGCATTGGAATCTGCCCGTGTGGGACGTCGGCAGCGAGAGCCGCTGACCGCACGAGCCGCAATCCACTTCGATGGTTCCCATTGGCATCGGGATTGGAGCCGCTGCACCAGCAGCGTAAGACTCAGACAGTGGCGGCGTGATGGAGGGCGTGCTCGAATTGGCCGCGGGGTTCGTCGTAAGCAAGCGCTCGACCAACTCGGCCTTTCGGCCGGAGACTGGGAGCCCTTTCGCACGAAGGGCGTCCTTGAGTTCCGCCACCGTCATGGCCTCGTAATCCCCAGAACTCACGGCGCCCTCTCGTTCACCGACCACATGAACGTGCCCCCGAAAAAGCAGAACAGCGGGCTTGATGAAGGTCGACGAGGGGGCCCCAAGCATGGCGGCGTGGTGGGTGGAGGCCATCGGACTGATCGCCGGTGGGCTTGGCATCATCGCCTGGGTGCCACAAATCCGAGAAGTGTGGGTGCATCAACGCCATGAGGGCATTTCTTTGCCCACCTTTGGGCTGGTTTCTGTGGCCTTGCTGCTGTGGTTGGTGTATGGGCTCATCGTGGAGAGCCCTGCCATGATCATCGCCAACATCGCCACCCTTGGTGTCATCCTCGCCGTCGTCGTTGGCGTGGTCCGCCTTCGGCGCTGATGCGTGGTGCATCACCCTTTGATCATCTCAACGTAGAGCGACATTTGAGGTTGGGTTTGGTCCATGTCCGGGCCTTGCATGGCGGCAGAAACCGACCCGCGGTGTTTGCTCTCAATCACGTGGTCAAAACCCGCTGCGACGCCAATGGCGTGGAGCCGTTTCATGTCCCATGCGTTGATGTGTTCACCGGGTTGCTCCGGATTGAACGACTGACCTGACCGGTACGCCTCAAGCAGGCTGGCGTAGTCTTCCTCCTTCACGTCAAACGCTGGCATGACCGCGTCTCCTGCATGCCGATAGTGCCTCATCTTGACGGAGGCCAATTCGCGCGTCAAGAAATCGGATTGCGTGATGTCCCCTTGCACCTCGTAGCGCTCGTCGTGCTCAAACTGGTCGCGGCGCCACTTCCAATAGTCGTTCTCAAAGCTGCTGACCTCGTACAAAAAGCGGGCATCGGGGCATGCGATACGCAAGACGCCTCCAGGTTTGAGAACGCGGTGTGTCTCAACAAGAAATCGCTCCACATGTTCGCTTTCGACGTGCTCGATGACGTGAGACGCATAGACGTTGGACACCGTCTCATCGTCGTACGGCAGCGCATCAGAACGGATGTCGTAATGCACGATGCCGGCGGTGGATGTCGCGCCTCCGTGGTAGTAGTCGCTGATGTAATCCAGCGAAACGAAGCCGGGTATGTGGTAATGTCCAGCCCCGATGTTGAGGTTCAGGCCTTCCCGAAAGCGTGTTTGAGACGTGCGGGATCTGACCACAAGGTCGTACCCCATGGCGCCGAGCACCCGCTGAGTGGCACGGTAAGGAAGAGAGAGCAACGCGGTGATGATTCCCAAACCACGTCACTCCATGTCGCTTGGGCTACGCTTGGTGTGGGTGTAAATGTTTACGCGAGCAGGACTCGAACCGCCTGGTCGTGAGAACCCTTGGTCTCACGGTGTGGGTCTGCGACGAGCGTCAAGGCGATGGCCCCATTCGACGTTCAATTTCCACTTCGAGGTCCGCAAAGGCTTGCTCGATGCGTTCGGCGAGCTTGGCGTCCAGCTTCGTCTGCAGCGCTTTCAGCAGCACGGGTGGAAGCTTGAGGTCGAGGCTGGCCTTGCCGGAAACGCGTGTTGAGGCTGCGCCTTCGGCTTCCACCATGTAGTCGCTGATCATGGATCCGATGGGCAGGCCCTCGCTTCGCGTCACCTCAACGCGCATGATGGCCTGCGGCTCATACGCAACGATGCGTTCGTGCACGATTCGGCCTGGGAGCAATTCACACCCGCGCTCCGCCCCAAGGCCTGTGCTCGGCCCGTCGCCTTCGGGCCAGGACCGGTGGATGCTCGTGCTCCATTCGGCCACATCGCTGAACCCGTCGAGCACCGCCCACACCTGTTCCACCGTGTAGGGCACGGTTCGTGAGGCCTCGACGTTGAAGGTCACAGCGTGACGTCGAGACGCTTCACCATCAAGATGCGGGTCAGAACGACCGGGGGCTCAGGCTGGATTGCCTGGGCTCACATCGCAGACTTGGTCGTCTCGATGATGACCGCGCCGATCTTGTACGGGTCTCCGTTGGACGCCGGTCGGCGGTCCTCAAGGCGACCAACCCAGCCGTCGG
Organism: Candidatus Poseidoniales archaeon; assembly: GCA_003602635.1. Taxonomy (GTDB): domain Archaea; phylum Thermoplasmatota; class Poseidoniia; order Poseidoniales; family Poseidoniaceae; genus MGIIa-L3. The sequence goes on along the minus strand of QQSJ01000074.1, from coordinate 1,262 downwards.
TGGGGACGGTGGCTGGCACACGAATCGATGCTCCGCGGTCAGAAACGCCGTACGAAAACTGGTCGATGGCTTGGGTCTCGTGGAGTCCGGTCAGACGCTCTTCGTTGTGGGCGCCGTAGACCGCCATGTGCTTCTCGATGTTGCGGCCGAAGGCCTCGCAAATGTTGTCGAAGAGATCTTTGCCGCCGACGTCACGCATGGCGCCGTTGGAGAAGTTGGCGTGCATGCCTGAGCCGTTCCAATCGCCCTTGATGGGCTTGGGATGGTACTCGATGTAGTAGCCGTAGCTTTCCGTCAAGCGGTCGAGCAGGTAACGGGCGACCCAGAGTTCATCACCGGCACGCTTGGCGCCCTTGGCGAACACTTGGAATTCCCACTGTCCGCAAGCGACTTCCTGGTTGATGCCTTCGAAGTTGATGCCGGCCTCGAGGCACATGTCGGCGTGCTCTTCGACCATCGCGCGGCCGTGGGTGTTCTTTCCACCCACAGAACAGTAGTACAAGCCCTGGGGGCCTGGGTATCCGCCAACAGGGAAGCCAAGCGGAAGCTGCGTGGCCACGTCCATGATGAAGTACTCCTGCTCGAAGCCAAACCAGAAGTCGTCGTCATCGTCGTCGATCGTGGCACGGCCGTTGCTTGGGTGAGGCGTTCCATCGGGATTCATGACCTCGCACATCACGAGGTAGCCGTTGATGCGAGCGGGGTCAGGGAAAATCGCCACCGGCTTCAGCAAGCAATCCGAAGCGCCGCCTTCGGCCTGACGTGTGGAAGAACCGTCGAACATCCAGATGGGGCACTCTTCCAAGGTGCCCTCGAAATTGTTGCGAACCATCGTCTTGCTTCGCATGTTTTGTGTCGGTTCGTAGCCGTCCAACCAGATGTACTCCAACTTCGCTTTGTCGTCCATAAGAATCGGCCTTTACCCATACGAGGCGGTATATGAATAATTTCAAGGTGAAAGGTTGCTCGATAATTCATAGAAAATGAAGAAATCCTATTCAATTGAACGCTCATGCCGGGAAATAGCCGTCAGTCGATGTGCGCGCATGGCTCACGTAGGGCGGGCGGGTGCGCGGGTGAACATTCGTTCACGCGTTGTTCGCGGCGTCTTCGGACTGCGGCGTGAGGAACGCCGAGGACCCGTCGCGGTCGATGACCGGCAGCGTGAGGGTGGATCCGTCCATCAACACATGAACGGGACAGGCGAGACCGCACGCGGGGGCGAGGTAATCCTCGCCGGTTTCGGTCATGACCACGCGGAG
>QQSJ01000073.1 GCA_003602635.1 Candidatus Poseidoniales archaeon | reverse complement strand
CCCAAGGCCCGGATGACGTTCACGTTGAATTCCCCAGAGCGCCACCGCGGACCCAGTTCACTGTCAAGCCAGAGTTGAACCGTCCCATCCATGTCAAGGTCAAGGTGTTGAGGCTTGTAGGAGATCTTGGCGTCTTCGCTGACCCAACCGGCGTCGTACTCGTGCTCTCCGGCCAGGATTTTGATCATCGTCGACTTGCCGGTCCCGTTTGGACCCACGACGCCGACCACTTCAGCGCGGTGCACTGCACCTTCACCGGCCTCGAGTTTGAAGCTGCCAAGTTGCTTCTCGAGGTCGCCCCAAGAGACCACAGGAGCGCCCGTCTCCACTTTGCGATCCCTGTGGCCAAGGAAGGAAATCGGCTTGTCACGAATGCGCACGTTTTGTTCGGGGAGGAAGCCGTCGAGGTAGGCGTTGATGGCGGTACGGGTGGCCCGAGCGGGCGTGAAAATTCCGAAGGCACCCTTCGTTCCGTAGACGATGTGCACCAGGTCGGCGAGCACGTCGAGCACCGCGAGGTCGTGCTCGATGACAATGACGCGGCGTTCAGCGGCCAGGCTCTGGACGATGCGAACGATGCGCATGCGCTCGTGGATGTCCAGGTAGGAGGAGGGTTCGTCGAGGAAATACACGTCAGCGTCACGCAGCAGCGTGGCCCCCATGGCCATACGCTGCAATTCACCACCGGACAGTTGTCCAATTTCGCGATCGAGCAGGTGGTCGATGCCGAGGGCAACGGTGAGTTCGTCAAAGAGGCCGCGCTCGTCCACTTTGCGGAGCAGGTCGCCGACCTTGCCCTTGACGCGCTGGGGGAGACGATCGACGTTCTGGGGCTTGACGGCCACTGAAATTCGACCTTCTTTGACCTCAACCAGGAAGTCCCTGAGTTCTCCACGGGGCAGGCTGGTGATCACGGAATCCCAATCAGCCTCCCCTTTCCAATCACCCAAATTTGGCACGAGGCGCCCTGAAAGCGCGTTGAAGGCCGTCGACTTGCCCATCCCGTTCGGGCCCAAGATGCCGACGACCTGGTCTTTGGACGGCGTTGGAAGCCTGAACAAACGGAATCCGTTCATGGAATAGCGATGGATCATGTCCGTTTCGAGTTCCTCGGGCAATTGCTCGATGATCAACGCATCATGCGGGCACTTGTTGATGCAAATACCACAGCCAATGCAGAGGCTCTCGGAGATGTGCGGTTTGCCCGTTTTGGTGTCCATCACGATGCACTCCTGCCCGTTGCGGACAGGAGGGCAGAACGCATGGCACTCGTCGTTGCACTTCTTGGGTTGACAGTTGTCCTCCCTGAGCACAGCCACGCGCATGTTGAATCCTCCCAATAGGAACGCGCCGGTGGCGCGCTATGAACGTGACCTCAGACGAGGCCCTTCAGGTGCTCAGCACCGCGCACGAGCTTGGTCGAGCAGGGCGTGGGGAACTTCATGCTGGCCTTGCGGAGCGCAGACTTGGCGGTGAGGTAGTGCTCAGGCGTGGTCTGGAGGGTCAACACACGCTGACCGCGCTGGACGCGAGCGGCGGTGCCGACGTTCTTTCCGAAGGCACAGCGCATGCCCTGGGACACACGGTCAGCACCGGCGCCAGTGGCTTGCTTGTTCTCACGAAGCACGTGATGAGGGTAGGTGTGGACGCGGAGGGCGTAGCCCTGGGCGCCGGAGGCGTTACGGATGGTCGCGTTGCAAATCACACGGGCTGCTTCGAGCGCCGTGTGGCGGATCTGGCACGCGTTGTCGGCGCGCAGTTCGAGCACGACGGGGAAACCTCCCGTCTCAGCCGCACGGCGGTTCCCAACGTGGAACTGCATGATACGGTTGTTGGGCACACCGCCGATGTACTTGCGTCGGGTGTACGCAGGGCCCTTGACTTGGCGGTACATCTTCGCGGGCTTGCGTGCCATAACGGAACCTCCGAGCAGGCTGCCGACCTGAACGCTGCTTATGAGGCCTCCGATGGGCAAACCACGGGCCATTGGCGCGAAAAGGCTTGAGAGCCCGCGCCCTGTCGTGGGCTCATGGCCTCGGGGCTTTCACGTCTTCTGGAGGAAGAGTCGGAGCACCAGTGGCTCGCCATTGGCCTCTTCGCCCTTTTTGCCGTGGCCGGCGGCTGGGCGGTTGGAGCCACGGGCACCATCTCTTCCTTGGGCAATGCGCCCGTCACGGCGGCTTGGCAAGGCCATGATGTGCTTGACGTGGCCATGGTGGACGGCGATTGGGANCTCGCTCACGTCGGCATCGTGGTTGACCAGCAAGGTGCTCTGCTCTACCTGCAAGAGAGCGAGGGCTCCGAAGGAGTGACGATCATCACCCGAACCAACGTGCCGGAACGCCTGCTGCACACCGAAGATGGCGTGTGGTGGGACGCTGGAAACGGCGTGCTGCAGGGCTGGGCCGAAATCAACGGCGAGGAGGCAACCTCCGTACAAAGCCTCTCTGGCCTTGATTCGGGCGCCGCGATCGACTTGGTGGCAGCCGAAGCCTCGGACACGGTCCTTGGCTGGCTTCTTGTGGCGGACGGCCAGAGCACCTCAGCCGTGGCCTACGACGGGCTTGGATCCAACTTCTCAGCCGTGACCGCGCCCTACGGGGTGACCTGGACGCACCTCGAGCGCTTGGACGACAAGCATGTGGCCGCCGTAGGGTGGCGTGCCTCGAACGAAGCAGGCCAGAACCCTGCACAACCCACCACGGAGGCCTCCATCACCATCATCCAAGTTCGTGACGGCACCATGGTGGCCCTCGAAACCCTCGATGGACCGGACGGGATGGCACACAGCGTGTCCTCGGCCGAAAACGGCCAGGTGCTGGTCGCCACCGAAGAGCACGCCGTGCTGGTCGCTTCAGATGCATCGATCACGATCATTGACGTGCGCTCCTCGGCCGCGATGGTGGCCGAAGACGGCTCGGTGTGGTTCGCCGGCGGAGCCGACAGCACCCTGATGCCGAGGTGGGTTGACGGCGACCTGCAGACCAAGCGCTTGGCTGCACCGCTTGGCGCCTTCGTTTCTTCGTCGTCCTCGGACGGACATCGTTGGGTGCTCTTTGGCCTCGACGCATCGGGTGAACACGCTGCGCTCATGCTCGACGTGGACCAACTCTCCTCGCCCTTCAGCGGACGCGGCTTCCTGAACCTCCTCTTCCTCGTGGTTGGAACCGCTTCCATCCTTGGTTTGGCCAACATCAGCTGGCGCCAAACCTTCGCCTGAACGGGCTCAAATCCGCTTTCGCCACCTTCATGTGCCCCCGTCC
>QQSJ01000072.1 GCA_003602635.1 Candidatus Poseidoniales archaeon | reverse complement strand
ACCGCTCGGGAACTCCGTCGTATGGTCTACCGCCCCATGAGCCTGAATTTCATTCTTCCTCATCGTAGGCCTCGAAGTCAAGGGCCACCACGTGCTTTGAGGGGCGTTTGGATCTGCGTTGCATTTGCACGGCAACAAGGCTGGCGACGGCCAGGATGAGCGCAAGCGCTCCAAGGCTGGTCCAGCCGACGTTGTTCCCGCTGAGGTCGTCGCCTGCAGCCTCGACGTCCGCCAAAGGAACGGGGACGTCAAGCAGGCTTCCGTTGTCGAAGTGCAGGCGGAGGCCAAGGTCTCCTGCAGACCACGCTTCGATGGTCCACGTGATCCGCTCCCTCGTCCCCGGCTCCAAGGTGACTTGGGCTTCTGACAGCGTCACGCCTTCGTTGTCCACGAGACGAACGTGGGTGGAACCGGGCAACACACCGGTGTTGGCCACTTCGAAATCGACGGTCACCAGCGTGCCTACGGTGGGCCTGAACGGGTCAGCTACCAACGAGGCCAGGTTCGGTTGGTACGCGATCCAGCGCATGGTGACGGTGATCGGTTCGGTTTCGCTGCCCTCGCCGATCACGCCGCGGCCAGCAGCATCACGTGCTGTGAACCACACCTGCCACATGTCTCCCTCCATGACCTCAACGTCGTCCGGAAGGAGGTTCACGGAGCCTGAATGAACGGCCGATGCACCGTTCAATGAAGCCATCGTGAGGGGAGCGCTTCCTGACGTACCGTCCACAACCCGCCCTTGCCGCAACATGCGCCAATGGGCCTCGACACCGTCCTCCACGGGTCGTTCAACGTCTTGGACGGTGACCTCCAAGGCAACGGAATCGAGGGACGTGCTGTCGACCTGCATGAAGCGAATGGCATCGACCTGCAGCCGAGGATCATGCTCGTCGATGTAGACCAAGGTTCGGTGGGTGACCTCCCCTTCGGTCCATCCGGACAAGGTTGCCTCGACATGGCCTGATGTCCTGACAAAGAGCGTTGGCGCGAACGACATGCGCAACACGGGCTCGCCGTCGTTCGGCACGTCCATTGAACCTGAGTCGCTGCGTGCGCCGTCGGTCACGAACCACTCAAGTTGAACGGTATCGGGCAAACGCGCCGCGGTGTGGTTGGAAGAAGAATGGACCACACGGTATCCAAAGTTGACCACGTCCCCACGCTCTGCGTAGACCGTTCCGTCGGAATAGCTGCCAAACGGAGGGGTGGTGTCGGTGGCCGTTTCGAGCCTGAGGTCCACCGATGCGTTGGTCCACCACGTCAGGGCGCTGATTCGTCCGAAGCCCAATCCGAGGTCTTGCCCTTCGTCACGAACGAACAAGGCAGGAACGTGGTCGGTGTCGGCATGTGCTGAGGCCACATCCCAACGCAACCTGAAGGCCACGTCCAAACGCCATGCAGCACCGCTGAGCGCCTGAACGCTCACCTCCGGCGCCCCAAGGAAGCACGCCACGTCGGGTCGCGTTTCTTGGGTACGAGGAACGTAGGTGATGCGGCAGGCCTCGTCGTCTTGGCCGAGCAGCGCCACTTCGATGGTGTCGAGGGTGTCCAATCCGTTGGCGTCCCTGATTTCGGTGGAAAAGGTGTGAAGATGACCAGGATACAATCGACCGTCGTCGGCATCAAGGTTCAGACTCGAGGTCGGAACAAAGGTCGGGCGACGTGCTTCCAGACGGAGTTCGGCGGCAAAAGGCCCGTCCAGTTCGCCGCCACCCGGCAGAGCATAGCCGGCCACATCGTAGGCCTCGACCACGAAACGAGCGATGCCGAGGTCGGCTCCATTGGGCACGATGTCCGTGGCTTGGATGAGGGGCAAATCCAGGGATTGTTCTGTTCGCCCAACGGCCAAGGGGACGGTCATACGGATCCATTCGTCCGTTTCGCTGATGCCGTTGTTGTTGGCGTCGTCACGCGACTGCAGCCATGACCACACGTAGGCCGGTCCGTCCAAACCTTGGTCGTCCCTCAAACCGAGCACCAATGCGAGGTTCGCGTCCGAGGGAAGGACGTGCCCATCGGCCGGCTGGCGACCACCGGGGTCGAGAACATCCAGCGCGATCAGTTCTGGAACCACGTCATCGTAGACCACCTCAACCACCGGTGAAGTACCTCGCTGCTCACTTGTGGTCGACGCAGCATCGTAGGGGCCAAATCGCGTGATGCGCGCTTCGACCGTCATCTGGGCCCCGCTCGGCAGGATGCCCGGCTGCGGCATGACAACCGTCCCGTTGAACCACCCCTCGTCTTGGACGCTCACCAGCACGCTGTCCATCCACGTACCGTTCCGAAGCTCAAGGCTGATCGACGCCTCGCCGGCCTGCGGGTGGACGCCTGAAACGCCCTCCACACGAAGTTGACCTCGGACCTCCATGCTCCGGTTTGCCCCCACCTCAAACGGCCACAAGGGTGCGGTCCAATCGTGCAAGGCGCGGCCACGGTCGTCGATCACCTCCAACGAAATGACCTCCAAGTCGTTCTCGACGTCGTTGCCTTGGACGTCCATGGCCTCAACCGCTGGACCGGTCACCAAACCTTGGACGTCGGTCGCTGCGGTCCACCAGTATAGTTGGGCAACGTCATCGAAGGACCACGTTGACGAGAAGGTCCAGGTCACGCGACAGACGCGTGCGTCGCAGGACGCGGTGCTGGTGTCTTGAAGCGCGGCCAACCCAGCACCGGATGGCTGCCTGAAGCGGGCAAGGCCGTCGCTCAAGCGATCGACGGTTGCCTCACCGAGGGGCATGGAAGGCGAACCCCCGAAGCCAAGACTGATCGAATCGATGAGCGGCACGCCTGCGTTCGGATCGCGGGCGTCGGTTCGGTCGTGCTCGGTGATGATCGTCACGTTGGTGCCTGGCGTCCAGGCGGTCGCGGGAATCTGAACAAACCGATCGTGCAACTTCACGCGGGAGGACACATCAACGCTTACGTCAACCGCGCCCTGCTCCGTCAGCACCCACACCTCAAGGGGGTACTCAGAAGCCGTGCCAGCGGCTTGGCGGTCGCTCAACGCAGCATCGACCACCGCGAGGTCCACGTCGACGCGTCGTTCTTGAACCGAACTCAGGGCCACGAATTCCAACGGGATCAACGTCGCCGGCGACCACACGTGCATCGACGTGCTGCAGCGTTGACCGAAGGCCGTTGGTGCGTCGCTGTGACGCTGGCAAGACGCCATACCGTTCAACCGGAGGTGGCCTGCTGCATCCGAAGCATGCGTGGCCGTGTTTGCACCTGCAGGTTGGGAAGCCAAGAGGCCGTGTTGGCCAACGTCAATCACGAAACTGAACGGAACTGAGGACGTGAAACTGCTTGACTGTCCTTCAATCCACCAGTGCCACGCAAGGCTTTGATTGGCCACCACCGAAGGGCCAAGGGCGCTGTTGCTGGCGTTCCAAAGTGCTGCACCGTCGCTCGTGTTCACGGCTTCTGAGACACGGCTGGCCAAACCAAGCACGGTTCCATAGCCCATCGCGGCCGCATCAAACACCTCGTGCGTCTGTGCGTCCAGACCGGCCTTGACGCCGGTGGCGGAATGCGAACAGGCCACGTCCGCACGTGCTTCCACCAAAGAGGAGCCAGAGGGAAGTTCAACGCTGAGGCTTGACTGAAGCCTGTGGCGGGTCCATTCGAGCAGGAAGGTTTCGACCCCCGACGCGTTGCCGAGCGACGTTACGGCTGCCTGCGGAGCCACCACGTGCACCCCTTGCCCCACGACGTTGATCGTGGCGTGATCGTGGGGGCAGACGGGCCACGTTGGGAAATCGAGGGTACGGGTCAGATGCCCCACGTTCTGGATCCCACCGTCCTGGGTGACCATCAGGCCGTTTGGCACGTCAGCGCCCAAGTGTCCAGCATCGAGGTGCGCCACGCTGCCCAGCGTGAGCCGATCGAGGATCGGGGTGGCGAGCGCCGAGGAGGTCGACATGTTCACGCGGAGACGGAGTTGAGGAACCTCACTCGTCGAGAGACTGACGTCCGTCGGGAGCGCAAGCCCGGTCCAGCCGATGACTTCGGACCCGTTTGGGTGCAGCAGGTCGACCGAGAGGTTGGTCCCGGGAGGAAGACGAACATGCCCGTCAAGCAGCCCCCAGAGTGAACGGCTCGGCGCGCTGAACGCAGGAGAAGTCCAGGTGCCTTCCTGCAAAAACAGGTCGATCTCAACGCCAGCGTCGTCGATGTACCAGCCGTCTTTTTCCACCCAAGTGTCGGAGAAGAACACGTAGCGGAAGCGCACGTCTTGCCCCGAAAGATTGCTGACGTCGATGGTTTCGGCGTCAAACCCTTGCGAGCGGGAAGGACACCCTCCGCTGTGAATCGAGCCGTCGTAGATGCCTTCGCCGTAGAACGGCGAATAGGGGTTCATGTTGGACAAGGTGTGATGGGTGTGGCTGTGGTAGGGAGGGAACCACCACGTTGCACCGTCGTCCACCGAGATCTGCACGGCTCCTCCGTCCCAATTCGTTTCCGTACAGACCCAAGAACGGAAGGAAAGGCGGGCGCTGCTGTTGTCGGGAAGGCTGTAGCTCGGCGAGGTCAAGTAGGCCAAACTCTCGGCGGCATAATCGCCGTCGAGAACGAGGCCGACCCCGTTGTTTCCAGACGTCCACGACCTCGGTCCTGCCGTGACGTTGCTGTCCAGCGCACCCACTTCCCAGCCTTGGCCTCGCTCAAGTGCAATCGACCACCCGCGTGGGACCAATTGGCCACGTTCGAAGGAAGCGTTCCACCACGTCGGCCCGTTGGCCCCCAAGGTTTGGGTCCAGACCCACTGGTTGGTGTTGTTGCTTTGACTGAGGTTGACGCCTTGACCAAGCACCTGAGCCGTGGTGAAGTTGTCCAGCATCCGTACGGTGGTGTTGCTTGCCCCACCGTAGGTGATGGTACGAAGGTCGTCGATGGCCATGCCTTCCCAGCCGTCCACGCCCGCGTTGCCGTAACCGACGTTGGCGTCTGTAATGACGCGGAAGGCGAGTTGCGCGGAGGACGCGTTCTGAGAGGTGAACACCGATGGAGGAAGGCTGTACCCGATGTCCACCCATTCACCGGATTCCTGTGTCAGCCAGCCGCCTTGCCAGAGCACTCCGTTCCCGGGTAAGCCGGGGGCCTGCGAGAGGAGCGTCCATGAGGTCCCGCGGTCCAAACTCAGCAGGGTGGTCATGCTGTCTTGCCAACCTCCTTCCATGTCCCAATGGGCCCGGAACGCGAGTTCCGTGGGTGAAGCGAGGCCGGAAAGGTCGGCGTCCATGATGACCCAGCCGTCGGCGTTGGGGGCGTATGCCCCCGTCAGGTTGCCGTGAAACCACGCGCCACCTGGATCGCCTTCGTTGTGCACCTTCAGGTCGTCGAGCAACCAACCTTCGCGAGAAACGGAATCCTCGGTCGTCGCGAAACAAAAGCGGAGTTGGTACCACGCTTCGGCCGAGGGAAGATGCGCGTCCAACGGCAATGAACGAAGGGTCCATCCTTGGCCTTCATCGCCCAACCAAGCCGAACTCAAGGCCCCTGGGTCAGGCTGCATTCCGGTGGAAAACGTGCCGTTCATCTGGTCGGGATAGCCGCCTGAAGGAGCCAACGTGGACCACGTTGGGAACGTGGCGCTGCGCCATTCCACCCAACGGGCATCCTGTGGGCCAAGGTCTGCGGCAGAACGGAAACTGACCGTCATGTTGCGAACCACGCTGGGTCCATCCACTTGCGGGCTCACGAAACATCNNGGCCATATCAGCGGTCAAGGTGGCGTTTTGACCGCCCAAGTAGAGCGCCCTGTGCCCGTCATACGCGGCCGATGGAAGGGGCGCGTTCACTGCGCTGGAACTCAGGTTGACCGTGGACCATGCCCGGTCAGCACTTCCGACGGCCAGCCAGCCGTCCGGCGTGAGAACCGCGTCTTCGAAGTCCTCCACGTCGTTGTTTGATGCGGGCGAAGCGAGCGTCAAGCGCCCACCACGGAGCAATCCCTCGGTGCGATCGTGAAGGCCTCCTGAAAAGCCAGTTCCCTTGTCGTAGGCGAACTGTGTCCCGTTGGTTCCGTCCTCCGTCCAAACGGTGCCCAGGGTCAAGCCGGCCTCCACCACGGTGTGGTTGGCGGGCACCGTCAACGACGTGACGTTGGCGGCCGTGATACCACCACCGCCGCCAAGCGGTGCAACGGTCGCGGTTGGGCTTGTCACCTCTCGTAGTGGCCCAAGCGCGGCCTGAGCCACGGGGAGAAGTAGGGGCAACAGCAACACCATCAGCATCCAAACGGACGCACGGCGGCGTTGTGTGAGGGCCTCCATCTGTTGTTCCACAGGTCCGGATGGACTTGAACGCTCGTTCCTCATGTACGCCGTCTCGATTGAAGGTTTCAAGTGGTCTCGTCCCGACGAACGGGTGATGAGTGCAGCAGGCCCCCTCGACGAGGCTGCTGCCCGAGAGGTGGAGGAACAGCTCACCACCACCCATCGCCAACAAATCAACCGACGCATTCCCATTCCTTTGCCACGTCCGGACTTCTGGAACGCCGTGAGCCGTTTGCTTCAGTCCATCGATTTGGACCTGCACGAAGCCGTTCGCAAGCACGGGTTCGATCTGCGCGTCCAGAACCTCCAACGCCGCCAAGCCACCATCCGTCGTGTGGCCAGCGAACTGGCACGTCGCCGGCTCGTGGCCATGATGCAGCACGCGTCCAGCCAATCGCTGCGTTCCCCTTCCCCGGCCGGGCAATCCAGTGAACTCCCGTCCTTGGACTGGAGCCGCCATGACCCGGCCGAACGCGAGTTCTACACGACCATGAAGGAACAAATGGACCGGTTCAAACTCGCCGTGGATTGGGCCTCCATGCAGAACGGGCTCCCTGCCGAAGCCGCAGCAACGCGTCCTCCTGCGGTCGATTTGGCCCCACGAGGCACGACCCAGCTCGACGCCTTCACGGAAGGGCCAGAGGGCCTGACGGGCAACCCCCCGCCTGCCTTGGCCTTCGAAGACCCAAACCCCTCAGTGATGCCCGATGTCCACATGGACGAGGAAGAGCGGTTGATGTCGGAACGCATGGACGATTGGCCAGAGGAAGACTACCTCTTCGACACCGTTGAATCCACGCCGAAACCCGCGCCCAAGGGACGGCATGCAGCCGCCCTGGAACTTGCGCCTGCGCCCGAGGCTGTCACCGAAGCGCCGCCTGAACCAATGGCCCCATTGGAGGCTGCATCGCCCTCGCTGGCAAGGGTGCGTATCCTCGCTTCCATGGAAGAGCCGATCCTCGGACCTGATGGCGAGGACATCGTGCTCTCCTCGGGTGACGTACACCTGTTGACACCAGACGTGGCAGACATCCTGATCGCGTCTGGCGTGGCCGAAGCCGCTGATTTGTGAGCCTGTCTCAGGCTGAGATCAGACCAAGCATCATCGTGTTTGAAGACGCCAAAGCGACGGCGGTTGCACCGTTGCTTTCGGTCGATGATCGGCGCGGTGCCGGACTCAGTTGACGCTGCGCATCGAAATTTCGATGCTGACCGTGTCAGGAATGTCGATGCGTGCGACGTTGCGGAGGGCGGATTCGTCCTTGCCCGAGGTGATGTCCATCTCAAGCAGGCGCTTGTGGACACGCATCTCGTAGTGGTCGTAGGTCTCGCTGCCTTCACCGTCAGG